>JAQWDG010000223.1 GCA_028705545.1 Methanoregula sp.
GGGATGACGATGTACTTCCTCGCAAAGCTCATGCGCCTTATCGGGGTCTCCCAGATCCATACCGGGACAGCGGTGGGCAAGCTGACCGGGACAAAGACGGAGTCGATCCTTCTGGCAAACCTGTTGCGGGAGAAGAAGATCGCGGAAGTCCCGCACCAGTGCCTTGCGCAGGACTGGGGAAAGATCAAGACGGCGTTCCCGGTCTCCTCGGGAGGTCTCCACCCGGGCCTCGTGCCGGATGTGCTCGATATCTACGGGACCGATCTCGTGCTGCTCGTTTCGGGTGGGATCCACGGGCACCCGAAGGGGACCCGGGCCGGGGCAAAGGCGACGATGCAGGCGATCGAGGCCTGGCAGGACGGGATTTCGCTGGACGAGAAAGCGAAAAAGGCAAAGGAACTCAAAGAGGCCCTTGCGAAGTGGGGCTATTACAAGCCGAAGTAAATGACCTTCAGTTCCCCGCACAACCCGGGGCTTTTTTATTTTTTGGGAGTTACGCGGATTCTCCCCCGTGTTGTTTGATCGTTTGCTGCATTACCCCGGTAAATTCCCGGATCACAGCGGTTTTCTGTATAAGGCGGAAGAGTTTGTCATCCGTAATGCCGTAATATTCGTGCGACAGGATGTGCAAAATACAGAATAGTCGTAAAAGTGTAATAACAATTTTATCCTTATAAAACGTTAAATTCACTATTGAGCCGGGATTTTAGATGACGCTGCTTTACAAAGCCCGCTATGAGAACAAATGCTTAAAACCAGTACGCGAGCTGCCGCTTAAAGAGGGGGAATCTGTCATTATCGAAATCAAGAGGCAGATCGCGGACCAGATGTATGGTATACTTCCTCTTGATAAAAAAAACGCAGATGAAATTATTGAGATGGAAGGATGGGACTAAATCTTTTATCGGTTCCTTCCGGGACACCTGTTTTCGTTGACTCTAATATCTTCCTTTACGTGTTTTTCAGACACCCGGTATGCGGGAAAGCCAGTCATACGTTTATCAAACGGATTGAGGAAAACGATATTACGGGTTTTGTGGACGAATTTGTTTTAAACGAAGTTTTTCACAAACTCATGATAACATCAGTTGTGGAAGAGTATCACTGCCCACCGGCCCAGGCTGTTGCAGTTATAAAAAAGTCGCCTGAAATCCTCAACGAGTTCCCCTCGTTATGGGAAGCCTGCGACCTGTTAAATAATATCGGCGTGAAAATTATCCCCGGCCCCTTTTTTTCCGATTCCCTGGAGATTGCACGCCAGTATAACCTCTTTGCTACCGATGCCATCCATGTTGCTGCGATGAGAAAGGAGAAACTTATGGATATCGCGACAAACGATGCGGACTTTTCCCGGGTACCGTCTTTACAGATCTGGAAACCAGAACTGGGATGACCGCAGCCCTGAGGGGAGTCACGCTGCGTTCAAGATCACAGCAGATGGACTCAAGTCATGGTAAGATTCACCCGGTAACCTGTAGTGCATGGAGGCAGTATTTCCTGATAAGCGGTGCGGTATCGAGATATTCCCGGACTGTTGCCGTACGTGTGCGATGGAGTGCGAGCGGATCCCTGCAGAAAAGGACGATCCCTTCTTTTATTACCCGAAACCGTATGGGCAGGGGCAGACCGGAAAAGAGGCTGATGTCGATTTTTGCCGTTCCATAACTGATAAGATCGATCTGTTCCGATTCGGGCGTCCCTGTTTTCGTGAGGAGACAGAGATCGATGTCTGAGATCGCCCGGGCCCTGCCGCGGGCTACGGATCCGAACAGGACGATGGCGATAACGCTGTCTTTCGTACACAGTTCGCTAAAGACCTGTTGGAAATGGGTGTCACCGGCAATCGTAGCGGGTATTTTTCCGGGAACCGGCATCATGATCACGTGTATCATAGCATCGGCAGGTGTTCATATATTCTTTGAGGTATACCGAAACCCAGGCATCCGTCCGATTTTTCCCATTCAGAGGCGTTGAGTGTCTGTTCCCTGCTTAAAAGCCGGCACACGGACCTCGTGTTGCTCGTCCATGGCGGGATCCACGGGCACCTTAAGAGGATCCGGGCATGGGCCAAAAAGATATAAGAAAGCCTGATAAGTATACTGTATCGATAACGGGGACAATCATGCTCGAGGCACTGCCACAGGAATTCCGTGAGGCATACGCCACGCTCTTTAAGGGCAAACCGGATGACGTAATGAAAAATATCATCCTTCATGAGCTCAAGAGACGGCTTGCCGAATACCGTCTCCTTGATAAAAAAATGCGCACGCAGTACGGGATGACGTTTTTTAAGTTTAAAAAACAGCATATGGTCGAGAAAAACAACCATTCGTTCCGGGTTGAAGAAGACTATTGTGACTGGGAACTGGCAACCGATGGTATAGCGTCCGTCAATGCAGAACTTAAAAAATTAGAGAAATATCTATGAGCGTTGAGGAATTCCTCACAACGCTTGAAGAGGCTGCGCAGAGATATGCATTGGACGTACAGATCCTTGCAAGGACCCATAACTCCGTGAAAACAAGGATAGATATCAACGAATCTCTTGCAATCCAATGCTACTATAACCAGAGATCACAAACAACGAATTTTGTGCTGGTCGGATGGTCCCGCAGGCTGTACGGGAGGGATTCAGTGGGAGGTACATGGCACCGCCATACTTTTGAGGATCCTGATGCACATGATTGTTCTCATGACGGAGCGATGCCGGTTGGGCCCGAGCAATTTCTCGATGAAGTCTTTGAGATCCTCATCCGTGAAGGACTGCTCTCCCCGACAGTTGTAGATCGGGATAAATCCTGAGTGCTTATCGTGATGGGGGGAACACTCCCGACAAGAGAGAGGGAAGCGGGCGGGAACCCCGGTTCACCCGGTAACCGGTAGTGCATGGAGGCAGTATTTCCTGATAAGCGGTGCGGTATCGAGATATTCCCGGACTGTTGCCGTACGTGTGCGGTGGAGGGGGTGGGGGATGCCTCATATCCGCATGGATATCTGGCCGCCCCGACCAATGATCAGAATTGGTCGGACCGACCGATTATCGGGTACGATCGGGGCGACCACCCCGTTTCATCTGAAATTCCAGGCGAAACACAGGTCGCGGAACTGGAACGAAATAGGCCGACCTGACCGATTTCGAAAATGATCGGTCCGACCGGTTTTTTTGCAGTGCGGGTGGCAGGAGGAGGGGGATTACCTATTTTTTTAGAGGGCGGGGTGATCGCTTCAGATGATGTGTCGGGGCGATCGGTTTTTTTTAATTTTTTTCACCCGCGATCCGATCGTTTTTTCCTCTTCATGTGTCAGGCCGGACATTTTATTTTAATTTCCTGCACTCTGGTGAATCCTTCCTAAAAAAGACCGACCCGCCGTTTTGTGCACGACGAGGATAATTCCCTGCACAGGTACCGACTCTCATTGAACCCGGCATTTGAAAACCCCCGATTTCCATAAGACAC
>JAQWDG010000224.1 GCA_028705545.1 Methanoregula sp.
GATGTCGGTTCTTTCCATCCTGGCTGTGCAGCAGCAGCCAAGGGTGAGGTTGTTCGCCTATTAAAGGGGATCGTGAGCTGGGTTTAGACCGTCGTGAGACAGGTCGGTTACTATCTATCAGGAGTGTGTGAAGTCTGAAGGTAAGAATGAAATAGTACGAGAGGAACTTTCATTCGGCGCCTCTAGTGGATCGGTTGTCTGACAAGGCAGTGCCGAGCAGCCACGCGCCAAGGGATAAAAGCTGAAAGCATCTAAGCTTGAAACTCGGCCTAAACAAGAGACTTCGTTATAGGACATGGGTAAAAGACCCGCTTGATAGGCTTCGGATGTACGCACGAAGGCAACGACGTGTTCAGTCCGGAAGTACTAACGTCCAATTGCTAGTGCTCACCACGCTAAGCCCAGACGAAATTCTGAGTGTAAACCTTATATCCGATCCTGACCAACAGGGTAAGGTATTATCCTACACGGTCGCCAAGGTGGCGGAGCGGCCACGCGGCTGACTGCAGATCAGCTACAATCCGGTTCAACTCCGGACCTTGGCTTGGACTGGTGTTCCGATCATAAGGAATACTGGTCTTCCGAAGAAAAGCATCTAATTCTTCGGCTGCAAAACAAAAAAAGCAAATCATGTGGTGATAGCGGCCATAGCTGTCGGGAAACACCTGGTCTCATTCCGAACCCAGCAGTTAAGCTGACACACGTAGTATGCTGTACTGAGGTACGCGAGTCCCCGGGAACCATACCAAGCTGCTATCACCTTTCCTTCTTACACGGGAATTCTGTTCTTGTAATGTTTCGCTACAGAGCGGAGCGTTTCGTTTGTTTCATGTATCGTTTCTTTTCGGATACCGGCAGGTTCGCGACCTGCGTGATACATCTGTTCGATAAATTGCCCGGGGCATACCTTATCGTAAAAAGGGAAAATTTTCTATGGGTTCTATACTTCGATATGTATAAGGCAATATATCCGGTATAGTTATCTGAAGAATTTATGAAAACGGTAGTTGCCACGTATCCTGAAGAGGGACTATGAATCCCCCGGGTACGGCCCCCCGGAAAGAACCTTTCCGATATGTTGTGTGGAGCCTTGTCGCTGCTACTCTTGTCATCGCCATTATCTTTAGCCTTGTTGTGACCGGCTATTTTTTAAGAGGAAGCACGGCGAAGGAATGCAGTTTCTGTGCAGATTGGCAAACAGATGTTGCACCGGCTGTCCGTACCGGCCCGGATTCAGTCCATATTGTCATGCAACCGGATACTTCGATACATCATAACAAGATCCCGATCGTGAACATCTACCTTAATGAAAAAGATGTCAGCAACCAGTCTCTGATCGCGGCATCTGGGATCGATGCGGTCATCAGTCCTCCGGAAGGTCTCGTGTTTAGCAGCAATTCATCAGTGACCCTGCAGGGAAAAGCAGTAGCCGGGAATGAGACCCTGCCTGTTCATCTCCAGATTGTAGCTACCTACCCGGATACGGGCCGCCGGGTGGTAATCGGGGCACAAATTTTCTGAATCGTCACAAATACCTGATCGTTATTTCCTGTTTTAGGGTACAGTAAAATCTAATATTTAAAAAATAGCTGGGGTTAATGCCACTTCCACGCCATAATCCCGAAAATTAAAAGGATCGCTCCGATGGGGGCATACCGGAGCGGGGCAGGCTGGGTGGTCTGCTGGACCGGAATGGTCGTTGTGGCAGCCGCAGTGGTGATGGTAACTTGGGACACCGGGGTTCCCGTATCGGTGACCCGGGTAGTTGTTGGAACGGTTGTCTGTGTGCCTGTCGTTGTCCCGATAGCATACAGATTCTTATCGTTACTCCCGACATAGACGACACCGTTTGCGATGGCCGGTGAAGAATCTACCCAGTCTCCCGTTGCATAGTGCCACACCTCTTTTCCCGTGGCAGCATCGATAGCGTACAGGTTGTTATCCTCGCTCCCGACATAGACTGTTCCTTCCGCTACCGCCGGGGAGGAGATCACCTGGTCTCCTGTGGCAAATCTCCACTTCTCCTTTCCCGTAGCAGCATCGACCGCGTACAGGTTTTTGTCCCAGCTCCCGAAATAGACAACGCCGTTTACAACAGTCGGGGAGGAGATCACCCGATCGCCCGTAGCGAATCTCCACTTCTCCTTTCCGGTGGCAGCATCGATCGCATACAGATTTTTATCTTCATTCCCGACATAGACAACGCCGTTTGCAACCGCCGGCGATCCGTACACCCAGTCCCCATCTGCGGTTCGCCATTTCTCTTTCCCTGTATTGGCATCGATTGCATACAGGTTTTCATTCCCGCACCCCAGATAGATAATACCGTTTGCCACGACCGGAGATCGATCAACGTAATTTCCCATTACGAACCGCCACCTCTCTTTACCCGTCACGGCATCGATGGCGTACAGGCTTCCGTTCACTCCTTTGAGATCGTACAGGCTTTCATAGGAATTCCCTGCATACACAATCCCATTCACAACTGCCGGGGATGAATACACCCAGCCACCCATTGCAAATTTCCATTTTTCCTTTCCCGTAGCAGCATCGACCGCGTACAGGTTTTTGTCCTCGCTTCCGACATAAACCGTGCCATCAGCAACGGTCGGAGAAGAAATTATGGGATCTCCTGTAGTAAACCGCCACCTTTCTTTACCCGTCATGGCATCGATGGCGTACAGGTTCTTATCGTCACTTCCGACATAGACAATGCCGTTAGCCACTGTTGGCGATGAATAAACAAATCCTCCCGTAGCGAAATGCCAAAGTTCAGAATTTCCCGGTTCAGTATCTCCGTTGCCATAAACGCCCGTATGCTCCGGGTTGGCCCGGAACATCGCATCTTCAGCGGAAACGTGAGCAGCAGAAATCAGGAAAAGAAAAACAATCAGGAACAAAACAAAGGCGGGCCTTGAACAGGGATTACGGAAGCGTCTCCCAAAAGGAAGTATGATCTGATCGGTCATGTTGTTTTACCACGAGGTTCTTTGACATTAGGGTGTTCTCGGATGTCCGGCAATACGAAAAAAATTAGAAAAGTGATCGTAATGCGGTTTCCAGGCTGCGCAGAGTGGTTGTGATCGATGTCTGGGGGGTCTGGCTTTCTGCACCAGTAACCTGGAAGGGGATTACAGTAAAGGTATCATCCCGTGCTTCGGTACTGGTGAATGCAGCCATGAGTGCGTCTGCGGCATCGCTGCCCTGCAGGTTTCCCGTACCGGTAATCTTAAAGAGGTTCGTACCGTTGTTGAGTTTCATGTTGCGGACATAATCGCCGCTGACAACGAAGTCGAACTGGTTGTCTGCCATCGGGTGCTCTACGACAAGGTAATATTGTCCTGCCGGGAGATTTTCAGACATTGCCTCACCGGCAGTAAAGGTGAAGTCCCCGTTGGAATTCACCGGCGTTTTTGTCGTAAATGCATAATTATCGCCGAAGATCCAGACCTGGACC
>JAQWDG010000225.1:0-1790 GCA_028705545.1 Methanoregula sp.
ACCTGGCAGTCCCAGACCGCGTTCCAGAAGCAGATGAACGTGAACCCGACCCCGGCGCAGGCCGTGATGGTGGACCTCCAGACGCTCGTGCCCGAGACCTATACCTTTTTGTAAACACCGGCAGGGACAAAAAACAGAAATCCGGGGTCCGGGCCGGATCGTTTCCGGGACCGCAAAATCAGGTTAGTTCGCGTTCAGGACCGGCCCGTTTGTCCGCCAGGCTTCTTCCGGTACCACCATCTCGAACCGTGCGCCTGTGCCCGGCTTCCCGGTCTCTTTAATGGATATCCCCGTGATATCAAGGATCTCCCGCGAGATGGCAAGGCCAAAGCCGGTATTTTTGCCAAAGCCTCTCTCGAAGATCCGTTCCTTCTCGCCCGGGACCACGCCGTCGCCGTCGTCTTCGCAGACAATGACCCGGTTCGTGCCGCGGTATGTACAAGAGAACCGGATGACCCGGATCCGTCCCCCGTGGCGCATGGCGTTGTCGATCAGGTTGAAAAAAACTTTGACTATCAGCGGATCGGCAAAGACCTCGACTTCGGCGGGAAGATTGTTTTCAAATGCGATGTCCCCGAACGTTACACCCACGGCTGCACCCGCGACAAGGCCGTGCAGGTTCTGCCAGACTGCGGTACGGACCCCGATCTTTTCGTATTCCCCGGTGAACCGGATCATGGACGTGATCTGGTCGCTTGCTTCCTCGATCCGGGAGAAATAGTCCCGTAAGTCCGGCGAGGTGTTTTTTACCTGGAGCAGTTCGACGTAACTGTCGAGCACCACGAGCTGGTTGTTGATGTCGTGGCGGGTGATGCTCGATAGGAGGTTGAGCTTTTTGTTTGCGTACAGCACGGCCTGTTCCATCTGCTTGCGGGCAGTGATATCCCTGACGGAGATGATGACGGCAGGTTCGTTCCGGTAGATCACCTGTCTGCCAACGGCCTCGATCCAGATCTGGCGGCCGGTGGCGGTGAGCGCCGTGTATTCCCCGGGGACACTCTCGAATCCGCGGGCGATCCGGCCAAACTCCTCCTTTGCCTTCCCGCCCGAGACCGGGTGAAGGAACGACAGGAAATTCTTCGAACCGGGTTCGAAGGCGGCGCCCCGCGTAATGTCGAAGATCCCTGCATTCGCCTGGTTGCTGTAGAGGATGTCGCCGCCGGGGGCGGCGATCATGATGCCGTCGAGCGTGTTCTCGACAACGGTCCGGAACTTCTCCTCGCTTGCCCGGAGTTCGGCTTCCACGGCGCGGTTCTTCTCCCGTTCGGCAAGCAGCCGTTCGCTCTGGGAGTAATACGAGTTTAAGGGGAAGTAGGCGATGACGACGGCAAGGCCGCTCGTAAAGAGGCTGGTGATGACATTCGAGCGCCAGTCAGGGGGATACGGGTAGAGGAACTGGGCGGAGAACTCAAAAAGCGTCATCGCGGCAAATGTGACCATGAAGATCAGAAAGAGCCTCTGGTCGAAAGGTGTCTGCCCGGCCTCCGCATCCATGGTAGGGGATTACCGAACCTGTGCCGATAAAGACTTCGGTAATGGAAAAACCGGACAGGAGATCTGGCGCGATACATAAGGGAATATAGCAAAACGGGAACCAGCCGGGGGTGCCGGCCGGCCCGGATAAAAGATCAGCCCAGGAATTTCCGGATCGCTGCTGCCTGCAGGATCCGGGGCTGGAGGTCGCTTGTCCGGTTGTCGGAAAGCGAGGACAGGATCGCATCGGTGATCTCCTTATGCCCGTCGTGGACATCGCTCCCGCAGATCCGCTCTGCGGCCTCACGGACGGCAGG
>JAQWDG010000225.1:1890-3448 GCA_028705545.1 Methanoregula sp.
CCGTAGTTCATGGCCGGGTCCGAGCGGGCTAAAAAGACCCGCTGGTACGGGAGCTGCTTGTCGAGCAGGTACCGCTTCACGGTCGTGTGGGCGGCAAGCATGCTCGCCTCGTCCTCGAAAAGCGGGATCACGTTGATGTGACGGGGAGAGAACGTGCCGATCCAGTCGGCGATGGTGGTGTCCCGTCCGCCGAGCCGCTTGTACTGCTTGCCGATGACGAAGTCCGCATAGTACTGGTAGATGTTGTCGATGGCCGTGTGCGAGTCGGTCATCGGCAGGATCACTTCGAAGATCGGGGCGGTGTCTTTTCCGTAGAAGTGTTTTGCGCTGTCAAAGGAGCGGGGGATACTTTCGAGGGTTTCGAGCAGGATCTTTGCCTCGGCTTTTTCCACCTGCGGGTTGGGGACGCGGAGGGTGAGAAAGATGTCACGGCCCAGCCGGTGGTCGGAAAAGAAGGTGGAATACGCGGAAAGAAGTTTTTTTACCACGAAGTTGTCCACTTCCTTTCCTTCGCAGTCCCACATCTGCTCTTTGCAGTGGAGGTGCGAGTAGACATAGTACGCTTCGCGGACCTCGTCCTCGCCGCCGAATTCGGATGATTCGGCAAAGAAGGGCACGTGGACGTTGTCCGGGTGCTGGGTGCTCATGCATTTCGGGATTTGCGGTAGTTCTGGTTCTTCCATGGGATTGTACACCGGCTCCGGGGTGGCACCCGGGCGATTGTTCGCTTGGAATGTTATTGTCAACCATATTTATTTTTGAGGTTGACGGACACGGGCGATCGGTCCGGTGCCGAGCCAGGACATAGGGATAACCGCAGGGCATTTTTTCCTTACCGCGAGTGTTATTTTCTCATGAAGCCGATGACTGGCATGGAACAGATTGTCTGGGGGGTCGGTACGACGACCCTGTACGGGCTTCTCATCGTCTTTGTCGTGGTTCTCGCGTATCTGCTCTGGAAACGACGGGCCGGATGAGACAACTCCCCTTTTCGGGACACCGGTCTCCGGTGCCCGGATGTATTCTGGCCGCTGCCGCAACCAAAGACCGCCCGATCCAACATCTCCCTTTAACATGTCCGGGGAGAGAGTAATGGATTAGTACGCGATGCACGATGGCCAAACCGGATTTTCCAAAGAGATGCCGGAACGGCAGGAGACACTGATCAGGTTTATGGAGATAAGAGAGACTGGTAAAACGGACGACCGGGTAGCGGCACTGGAAAAGAAGACCGAGGAGATGGAGGCGCTCTTAAAGGGGCTGATGGCGGAGATGCTCGACTTCAAGGCACTCGCGAAAAACCTTGCCCGGCAGACCGAGGAGCAGCACCGGCAGATAACGGTAAGGGGGCCGGTTGTCCAGGAAACGGTATCCCAGCCGGAAAGCACGGGTGCGCCCGCGGCCGCTCCCCAGGAAAACCACACGGTTATCCACGTAAAGAGCGCCCCAAAACCGGAGGCAGCGCCGGCAGAGCCCGAGATGGTCCGGATCATGCAGTCCGACGGCACCATGAAGATGGAAGTCCGGCGCGGCGACAAGAACCCAAGACGCTGACCGG
>JAQWDG010000226.1 GCA_028705545.1 Methanoregula sp.
TGAATCCGCTGGATATTGCATATCCGGAAAAAGTGTGTGAAAGTGCACCGTTTTTGTACAAAAATGGATCCAAAATGGGGGAACGGGGCCTGATTCGGGCCCGGATTGACCCTCTGGAGATACCCTTTCACAAGGTGCCTGAAAAAAGGAGTTATTTCCCACCGTCATACGGGGATGCTGTGTCGCAGGTAACGTCGTCGGGACTGTCGGACAGGTCCGCAGCCTCCAGGGGAAGCACCTCGCGGCAGAACCTCCCTGACCCCGTGGATCTTACATCTGCTAACCACCAGTGAAAACATTTATGCCATTTTACTAATTAGTAATTAGTATGATCTCGAAAGAGGTCCTGCGGCATCTCGTCATCCAGCAGAAAAAACGGATAGAAAAACCGGGGGATTTCGTCGAACGGACCATCTTTCCCCGCGTACGCGAGGCCATGGACGACAACCGGGTGCTGATCCTCACAGGGATCCGGCGCTGCGGAAAGTCCACGCTCCTTGCACAGATCATGCGTGCTGCGGAAGACTATTGCTATTTCAACTTCGAAGACGAAAGGCTGCTTGCGTTCCGTGCAGAGGATTTCGCAATCCTCGACGAAGTCCTCATAGAGGTGTACGGCCCGGCCAAGTCCTACTTTTTCGACGAGATCCAGAACGTGGAACGTTTCGAGACCTTTGTCCGCCGCCTCCAGGATAGCGGCAAAAAGATCATCCTCACCGGTTCCAACGCATCGCTGCTCAGTCGGGAATTCGGCACACGGCTCACCGGGAGATACAAGCTCTTCGAACTCTACCCCTTCTCGTTTGCCGAATACCTCAGGTTCCGGAGCATCGCAGTACGGAAAGAGTCGCTGTATCTCACGGAGGAAAGAGCAGACCTGATCCGGGCGTTCGGCCGGTATGTCGAATGCGGAGGGATGCCGGAATACCTCAAAAACAACGACCCCGATTACCTCAAAACGCTGTACGACAACATCCTGTACCGGGATATTATCGCACGGTATTCCATCCGCAGGCAGAGGCTGGTCCGCGAACTCGTCGGGATCCTTGCATCCACCGTGACGCTCCCGTTCACCTACAACTCCTTAAAAAAAAGCCTCGGGCTGATGAATGCGATCACCGTCAAGGAATACATCTCGTACCTGAGCGGCGCGTATCTCTTCTTTGAACTCCTGCGGTTTGACTATTCCCTAAAAAAACAGCTCGGTTCCTCCCGTAAGATCTACAGCATCGATACCGCCCTGTGTGCCCTGAACGGTTTTTCCCTTGCACCTGACAAAGGGAGGCTTCTTGAAAATATTGTCTTTATCGAACTCAAGAGACGGGGAGGGGAGATCTTTTACTTTGCCGGAAAAAGGGAGTGCGATTTTGTTCTCAAGGACCGGAAAAAAATTACCCTGGCGATTCAGGTCTGTTATGAATTCACCGCGGAGAACCGGGAGCGGGAGACCGGAGGTCTCCTTGAAGCGATGGAAAAATTCGGCCTTAAAACGGGAATGATCCTTACCTACGATCAGGAGGATGAGCTGAATGTTGAGGGAAAAACGATTGTTCTGAAACCGGTCTGGAAGTGGCTTTTAGACAAGAGTGCATTATGATGGGCAGATCTAAAAAGCTCCCTGTATTAGCGTTTCCCTCAGTAATCCGCTCCCCAATATGTTCCATAAACTAAAAGAGTCCTGTTAACGCAGTATTACCTTCCAATATAAAAACCAAAAACCGGGGCAGGATTGGGCAATTTAAAATAATTTTTGCAGGCATATTTTTAGAGAACGGAGGATAACCCCCACTCACTCAGTTGAGCACCTCAAATGGGGGAGAGACTCATACGCCCTCAGGGCATAATATCCTTATAAACTTCGGGGCGGATTACGGGACTTCCATAAACCGGTCCCAAAAGAGCTGCCAGATCCTAGTGCAGTAATCTCAGGCAGTCCCGGGTTTTCCTGCAGAGATTTATACCGGTCTTGGTTCAACCTCTGGATCTCTTCCCATAATTCCCGCAAATCCGCCTCCAGCCGGGCATTCTTTTTCACAAGTAATCCCATGATATCTTTTTGCTCCTCCATCGTGATCATCCTAAATTCGTCCATTTTATTGTTCTGGGGGAGATTCAGGATGGTCACCATTTGCTCTGCCTTAAGATAATACTCCCTGAGCTGTGAACGGGTATACCGACGGTACGCATCGGTCAGGTATCCTGCATGCCCTGCCAGAACTTCGGGTATCTCCTTTGAAACGGCAAGCGACATCTGTGAAATAAAAAATTTCCGAAGCATGTGGTAATGGAGCTGTTTCCTTCCCGTTGTTGCATCCCGCGAAAAAAATCCGGATTTCTTTAAGGCAGTATCCCACATCTGGCTGGCGGTCTGGTGAGAAAAGGGAAAGAGCCTTCTGTCGTCTGGCTGTCGGGGGTTTGCCATTCCCCTGCGGACAAAACCCTTGTTCCGGTGCCGGGCTGTCTTTATATACCTGTCACGTACCTTTAGCCACTCTTTTACTTCCTGTACCGCTTCGGTACTGATAAATGTCAGGCGGTTTTCACCGGTTTTTGTGGTGTCTCCATGGATCTGGACCGGTGCAGGTTTCTCATCCAGGTTAATGTCATCAAGTGTTACCGACAACGCTTCTGCAATTCTCATACCCGAAGATGCAAGAACCAGTACCAATGCTCTCCCCTTGATATCCATATGATGGATGATGGACTGGATTGTTTTCCCATCCATATCCCGTTCGATCGTACGGGGACCGCCTTTGGGCAGTTTGCTTCGGATCCTTTTAAGGTCCATTGATTTCAGTTCAATGTCATGTGCAGCAAGAAATTCCTTGACGTACGAGAAGGTTTTCCTGGCAGAAAGCGGCGGCCTGCCCTGAAGATACACCGCATACCTCATGAGGTCTTCACGATAATCACGGGTCTCGTTGAGATAGCGATCGACAAGGCGTTCGTATTCTGCTTTTTCCCGTTTGCTCACACGGTATCCCTTGCGCTGCCTGCCATAGACAGAGTCGATAAAAGAACGTACTGCAACTGAGTAGCCGATACGTGTACTGTTATTCTGGTAAAACCCAAGGAAAACCTCAAGTTTCCCTTGGGAGGACTCTTCTTTGTCAGCCATGCGTGGGAAATTATGGGATTGATAAGCTCTTTTTGGAATAGTATCGTCCTGCACGCACTATTGATAAAAAACACAGATGCCGGAAGATCCACTCTAGCTCGAACAATTGTAGTTATCTTTTAAAACTGATATTTAAATATAACTCGTCGCAAGGCAATATTTCACATCTTTAGTGCTGGGCAATGGCGTATCTCTTTTTTTAAAAGGACCGAAAAGTGATCAATAAGAATTCATGGAAACGAAACTAATATGATTTGCGCGCAGTGATAGTTACGTTTTTTAAAAATCGATATTACTCAATAAATCCGATTGAAGTATGCATTGCCCA
>JAQWDG010000227.1 GCA_028705545.1 Methanoregula sp.
GCGATACCGGGGAATGGGGGGCCTATTATGTCAACGAGCGCACAGAGGAGATCTACGGTGTGCCGCCGGAACCGCTCAATGACTGGTTCGACCGGTTCGGCGCCTGTATCGCGCCCGAGGACCGGGGCCGCTGGGGCCGGTCCATTGAAGATGTGATAAAAAACATCACGCCCTGGGAATTCGAGGGCCGGTTCATCAGGCCCACCGGTGAGGAGATGTACATCCGTGGGATCTCGCAGCCGGTCCGGCTCAAAAACGAGACGGTCTGGAACGGAATATTCCTTGACATCACCGACCGGAAACGCGCCGAAGAGGCGTCGCGCCGGAGCGAGGACCGGCTTCGGGGCCTCACAAGCAACCTGCCCGGGATCGTGTACCAGTTCTATGCTAAAAACTCCGAAGAGTGGGGGACCTATTACGTCGACGAGCGATCCGGGGAGGTGTACGGTGTCCTGCCCGACCCGATCGATACCTGGATCCTGAGATATACCTCCTGTATTGCCCCGGAGGATCGGGAGCGGTGGATCCAGTCCATCGAAGACGTTATCCGCAGGGTTGCCCCCTGGCAGTTCGAAGGCCGTTTCATTAAGCCCGGCGGGGAGGAGATGTTTATCCGGGTCATCTCGAAACCGGTGAAACTCAAAAACGAGACGGTGTGGAACGGGATCATTCTCGATATCACGGAACAGAAACGGGCAGAAGAAGCCCTGAAAAAAACCCAGCTCAAGGAGATACGATACCACTCGTTCTTCGAGAACACCTGCAACGGCGTCCTGATCTATGAATATATTCCGGGAAGCGACGACTACATCATCAAGGATGTGAACAAGGTGACCGCAGCGCTCCTGCGGATGCCAAAGGAAGATCTTGTGGGAAAACATCTCTTCGAAGAATTCCCGGAGCTGCCGGATCCCGAGGTCCGCGAACTTCTCCATCGGGTCCTCATTACCGAGCAGCCGGAGTTTGTGGCCCCGCTTAAATATCGCAAGAGGGAGGACTTCCCCTGGATTTACCACTACGTCTTCAAGCTCCCGTCAGGGGAGATCGCGTCGTTCATGATCGATGTAAGCGATGTGGTAAAAGAGGGCAGGGACCCGAACCGTCAGGCAATTTTCCGGTAGGCATCGTCCGGCCCGGGTTCTGCGCTGTATCCTTCAGTGCCCGCCCTGGTTTTACCGGGCCTGTCCCTGACTTTTTTTAAGAGTCTGCAAACAGTTCCGCTCTTATTGGTGAGCAATAGGATGCAATCGGAAAAAAATCCGGTCGCAAGTTTATCGGTATAACCGGTCGTTCGCGGACCTGCGGGTTCAATGGCGAGCAATAAAAAACACGTTTATCTAGGGCTCCGTGAAATGGTGCCATGTGGAAGAAATTCCACAAAACCAGAATCGGGCAGCGGGCTCTCATGGGCAGGGCCGGTTTCCCCTGAAAACCAATAAGGCTCTTAAACTTTCGACAGTAGTCGCCTCAATCGGTCAAGGGAAATTCGGCTTCTAATACCCTGATGGATAGTATACGGTGCATCTGTACATCAAGGTTTTGATCGTTAAAAGAAAACGATCGCGTCCATGATCACCCCCCTCTTCTGGAAAAGGAGGCTATCATCATGGAAACCAAGATTGGATATTTTGCATCGATCGAACAATACAAGCCGATGGATGCGCTGGAACAGTCCGTACGGGCAGAAAAAACCGGGTTTGACTCCATCTGGGTCGACGACCACTTCCACCCCTGGTACCATACCGACGCCCAGTCCGGCCAGGCATGGGCATGGATGGGTGCCGTACTCCAGGCGACAAAGAAAGTCTTTGTCTCGACCTGTATCACCTGCCCGATCCTCCGGTACAACCCGGGTGTCGTGGCACAGACGTTTGCCACCCTCCGCCAGATGTACCCCAAGCGTGTCGGGATCGCGGTCGGGGCCGGCGAGGCATTAAACGAAGTTCCGGTTACCGGCAAGTGGCCGAGCGTTCCCGAGCGGCAGGAGATGACCGTCGAGGCAATCGAGGTCATGAGGAAACTCTGGGAAAGCAAGGCGCCGGTCTCGTTCAAGGGCAAGTACTTTACGCTTGAAAAGGCGTTCATGTACACCAAGCCAACCGACGAAGTCCCGCTCTACTTCTCCGGCATGGGCCCCAAGGGCGCAAAACTTGCCGGCAAGTACGGCGACCACCTCATGACGGTCGCAGCCGACACCAACACCATCAAGAACGTAACCATCCCCAAGTTCGAGGAGGGTGCAAAAGAGGCCGGCAAGGATCCGAGAAAGATGGAGCGCGCAATGCTCATCTGGTACTCTGTGGACCCGGATTTCGACAAGGCTGTCGAGGGCAACCGGTTCTGGGCAGGCTGCCTGGTGCCGTCCATGTTCAAGTACCGCGTCAGCGACCCGCCCGAGGTCGAGGCGCACGCAAACATGGTCGGACAGGAGATGATCAAGAAGAACTACCTCTGCGCAACCGATGCTGAGGGGCTCATCAAGGAGATCGAGCGCTTCAAGAAGGCAGGCATCACTCACTTCTGCCTGGGCAACTCGAGCCCGAACGTGAACTTCGGTATCGACGTCTTTAAGGACGTCCTTCCGCACGTCAGATAAGGCCGGGACAGGAAATTTCCTGCTCCTCTCCTTTTATTCGTATTCTTAAAACGGAGGTAAACACCATGGAAAACAGAAACCTCGCAGCACTCTTCGAGCTCGGCGCCGTGATCTACCCGGATAAGGAGATCGACGCGGCGGACCGGCCCTGGTACTCCCTTCCCGGATCGAACGGGGTCTTTTTAAAAGACCTGGTGACGGGAAAGGAGACCGGCGGGAAGTTCAGTTACCACCTTGTCCGCATCGAGAAAAACGGTGAAGTGGCGGATCACGACCACGAGACCCAGTGGGAATGGAACATGATCCTCCGCGGCAAAGGCACGTTCCTTTTGGGAGACAAGGAAGTCAATATCCAGCCCGGGCAATCGTTTGCAACGCCGCCAAAGAATCACCACACGGTGAGCGCCGGCGAAGAGGAGCTTTCGCTCGTGGCAGTCTTTGTGCCGGCACTCGTGTGAACCGGTTTTTTTCGTGCGCTGCCGGGATAAAAAACATTTTACCGGGCCGGAGTCCGGTGGTAAAAAAACCGGGCGGCGCAGCGGAATTTTTGGTATCGGAGGAGTTTCTCATGCCAACCCATGTGAACGGAAAAGATAAGGGGAGCGTCAGGCTGTTTGCGCTCTCTACCTGCCAGTGGTGCCACAAGACCAAGGAACTTTTGGAGGAACTCGGGGTTGCGTTCGACTACGATTATGTCGACCTGCTTACGGGAAAAGAGCAGAACGATACCCTGGACGTCCTGGAGAAATGGAGTCCCAACGGGGCGTTTCCCACCATTGTGATCGACAACAAGCGTGCCATCCTCGGGTATCGCGAAAAGGAGATCCGGGAGGCCCTT
>JAQWDG010000024.1 GCA_028705545.1 Methanoregula sp.
CTCACGCCCGCGACTGTATGCAGGCATCGTGAAAATAATTTTTAAAAGAAGGCAGTAAACCGATACCGCGGGTTTATGCGAGGGATGGGAGTCGAACCCATGAATCCCTGCGGAACTGGATCTTAAGTCCAGCCGAGTTGGCCACTTTCGTACCCTCGCCCGTAAACGAACATCCGCGGCACTACTTCAAAACCAGAACAAACGGTTCCGGTACGAAGCGCCCCGCGCTCTATAGTATTTGCCGTGTACAATAAAAAAATCGTGGCCGGATCCTGACAGGATCAGTTGCCACGTATTATAAACAACCCTGATGCCATACTAGATCCGGCGAAAGCATGGCTGCATTCACATATACCGGCTGGGTTGAGCTGGACGGCAGGAAACTCGCACCTGCCGAAATCGAGAAGATCTGCACGACAACACCGAACGAGGCAAAAAATTTCGGCGGCGAATTTTCCCTCTCCTTTGATTCCTGCCATGCCCGCGACCATTTCGGGATCATGCCGGGCCCGGGGCCCAAAGGCGCGCTGGTCTGCAATGATAAAACGGTAACAACGATAGATCCGGACCCGGCGCCCTGTACGCTCGAAGAGGCGATCGTGACTGCCGTAAAACTCCGGAACGACGAGGGCGTTGTTGCGCTCTCGGGCGGTGTTGATTCGAGCCTTGTTGCGGCTCTTGCCGGGCGGGAGTGTGTGGCTGTCGGCCTCGAAGATTCCCACGACCTTGCACAGGCAGAGCATGCCGCAGAGCTGCTCAACCTTTCCTGCACGATCGTTGTCATCGAGCCGGACGAGATCGAGGAAGCCCTCCCGAAAGTCGTCAAAGTCATCCCCAAAAAGGATCCGGTAAACACCGGGATTGCAGTCACCCAGTACTTCATCTCCAGATGGGCCGGGGCAAAAGGTTACCGGCGCATCATTGCCGGGCAGGGAGCCGACGAACTCTTCGGCGGCTATGCCCGGTACCTGTCGTCGCAGAATCTGGAGGACGACCTTGCCCGGGATGTGGCGGGTCTCGGACTCCAGGCACAACGGGACCAGGCGGTTGCGGCCCTGAATGGCACGTACCTCTCCATGCCCTACATGGATGTCCGGGTCGTGCGCGCCGCCCGCGCGATCCCGGCAGGAGAGAAGGTCCGTGACGGGCAGAGGAAAATCCCCCTCCGCGAAGTCGCCGCCCGGCACATCCCGGAAGAGCTTGCCGGCTACGGGAAAAAGGCCATGCAGTACGGGAGCGGGGTCTGGGGAGTACTACAAAAACTTGCCCGTAAAAATGGTTATAAAACGTCCATGCAAGATTACATAGACCACATCGGACGGGGAAATCATGGTCAGTGAAAAAGACGTGGAACATATCGGGGAACTTGCCGATATCGGGATCGATGCTGCGGAACTTGCCACCTTTACCGGCCAGTTCAACGCCATCGTTGAATATTTTGACGTGCTGGACAAGGTCCACGGGGACGACGCAGGCGCCCGGGACCGTTATAATATCTTAAGGGAAGACGAGGCCGAACCCTCGCTCCCCAGAGAAGTGGCTTTACAGAATGCCGGCGCACAGGAAGACGGGTTTATCAAGGCCCCGCGGGTGATGTAGTGAGCGCGCTTCGCTTCGAACCCGACGACAAATACAACGCGTTCCTTACGGTCTGCAAAGCGCCGGAAGGCGGGAACGGGAAACTCTCCGGGATCCCGGTTGCAGTCAAGGATAATATTTCCACACAGGGCATCGAGACCACCTGTGCATCGAAGATCCTGAAAGGATATATCCCCCCGTACGATGCCCATGCGGTCGAACTCGTAAAAGCCGCAGGTGCGGCCATTGCCGGCAAGACCAACATGGACGAGTTCGGGATGGGGACGAGCACCGAGAACTCGGCGTTCGGGCCCACCTTAAATCCCCGCGACACCGGGCGGGTTCCCGGAGGGTCGTCGGGAGGCAGTGCCGCTGCGGTTGCCTCCGGTATGGTCCGGATGGCCCTTGGGACCGATACCGGCGGCTCGATCCGCTGTCCTGCCTCGTTCTGCGGGATTGTGGGATTAAAGCCGACCTATGGCCGGGTCTCCCGGTACGGCCTCATTGCCTACGCCAACTCGCTTGAGACGATCGGACCGATGGCGGCAAATGTTTTGGATGTCTCGCTTTTAATGTCGGTGATCGCCGGACACGACCGGCACGATGCCACCTCGCAGGACCGTCCCTACAGCCACACCCCGTCCGCGGACATCAAGGGAACCCGGATCGGCATCCCGCAGGAGTACTTCGGGGCAGGCGTTGACCCGGCAGTAGCCGCTGTCGTCAAAAAGGCTATCGGCCGGCTCGAAGAGCTCGGCGCGGTCACCGTCCCGTGCAGTATTCCGTCGATGGAATACGCCCTTGCCGCTTACTATGTGATCTGCACGAGCGAGGCAAGCTCCAACCTTGCCCGGTTCGACGGCGTGCGCTACGGCCCCGCAGTCGAGATCAAGAAATCCTGGCATGCCGCGTTCCAGGACGCACGTCGCGAAGGGTTCGGCCCCGAGGTCCGGCGCAGGATCATGCTCGGGACCTTTGCCCTCTCCTCGGGTTACTATGGAAAGTACTATGCAAAGGCGCAGATTGCCCGGGAGAATATCCGCAAAGATTTCGCCCGGCTCTTTGCCGATGTCGATGTCCTCTGCGGCCCTACCATGCCCACCATCGCCTTTAAACTGGGCGAGAAGAGCGACCCGCTCTCCATGTACCTCTCCGATATCCTCACTGTACCGGTGAACCTTGCCGGGATCCCGGCGATCTCGGTGCCCTGCGGAACCGTGCAGGACATGCCGGTCGGCCTCCAGATCATGGGGCGGCCCTTCGAGGACGAACGCGTGATCGATGTTGCCTATGCGTACGAGCAGGGGGGACAGCCATGACCGGGCCAGAACCGGAAACACAGGTGGTAGTCGGTCTCGAAGTGCACTGCCAGCTCGACACCAAAAGCAAGCTCTTCTGTAGCTGCTCGACAGATTACCGGAACGACGGGCCCAACACCCATGTCTGCCCGATCTGCCTCGGCCTGCCCGGCACGATGCCGATGGTGAACAAAAAGGTGATCGAGTACGCGATGAAGGTCGCAAAGGCCCTCAACTGCGAGATCGCGGAGGAGTCGGAGTTCGCGCGGAAGAACTACTTCTACCCCGACCTCAACAAGGCCTACCAGATCACCCAGTACGACAAGCCGCTGGCGCTTGGCGGATACGTGGAGATCGAAGGCGACGACGGGAAGGAGCGAAAAATCCAGCTTACCCGCATCCATGTGGAAGAAGACCCGGGCCGGCTCGTGTACATGGGAAACGCCGAACGCGGGCGCTACTCCCTCGTGGACTACAACCGTGCGGGCATCCCCTTAATCGAGATCGTCTCGGAGCCGGAGATGCGCTCGCCAAAGGAGGCGAGGAAGTTTTTAAACAAACTCCGGGCAACGCTCGAATACCTCGGCGTCTTTGACTCCGACAAGGAAGGATCGCTCCGTGTCGATGCAAACATCTCGATCAAGGGGAGCGAGCGGGTGGAAGTCAAAAACATCACCTCGTACAAGGGTGTCGAAAAGGCGCTCACCTTCGAGGTAACCCGGCAGAAGAACCTCCTCAGGAGGGGCCTCAAGGTTGACCGCGAGACCCGGCACTATCTCGAAGCACGCGGCATCACCCAGTCGGCCCGTTCAAAGGAGATGGAGAACGACTACCGCTACTTCCCCGAGCCGGACCTCCGTCCACTCCGGGTCAAGTCCTGGGTAAAAGACATCGCCCTTCCCGAACTCCCCGACGCACGCCGCGAGCGTTTTGTCGCCCAGTACGGCTGCTCCTTAAACCACGCCCGGACCCTTACCGGCGAACTCAAAACGGCCAACTTCTTTGAAGCGGTTGTCGCCAAAAACAAGGACTCCTGTACCCTTGCCGCAACCTGGATCGCGGATACGCTCACCGGCGAGCTCAACTACCGGGACATGGGGATTGACGGGGTCGACCCGGTAAAGTTTGCCGGCCTTATTGCGCTCTTAAAGGCCGGGACCATCACCGACAAGAGCGGTGTCGAGGTCCTGCGGGCGATGCTCGACGAGCAGCACAAGGGCGAAACCGTCGAGACCCCCCAAGCCATAGTAAAAAGGCTCAACTTAGGAAAGACCGCAGGGGACGACGGTGCCATCCATGCCGCAATAAAGGAGGCCATTTCTGAGAACCCGAAGGCCATCGAGGATTACCGCGCCGGAAAGAAAGGAGCGATGAACTTCCTCGTGGGGCAGGTCATGAAGAAGACCCGGGGCCGTGCCGATCCCGGGGAACTCAACAAATTAATGGAAACTGCCTTAAAAAGCCTGGAGTGACCACACCGTGCACCTGATCGTTGCGGAAAAAAACATCTCGGCCCGGCGGATCGCGCAGATCCTCAGTGAAGGGAAAAAGATCGCCGAATCAAAGGATGCCGGGGTCTCCACCTACAGTTTCGGGGACACGACGACCGTGGGATTGCGCGGCCACGTGGTCGAGGTCGATTTCGAGCCCGGCTACGAGAACTGGCGCAGTGAAACCTATACTCCCCGCAGCCTGATCGATGCAAAGACCGTCAAGGTGCCGACCGAGAAACGGATCGTTGCGCTCCTCCAGAAACTTTCCCGCCATGCCGACCGGGTCACGATCGCCACCGATTTTGATACCGAGGGGGAGCTAATCGGGAAAGAGGCATACGAGCTCGTCCGTGCCGTCAACAAGAACGTAAAGATCGACCGGGCCCGGTTCTCCGCGATTACGCCGCAGGAGATCAAGTCCGCGTTTTCGAATACCACCGATCTCGACTTTGCGCTCGCTTCAGCCGGTGAGGCCCGGCAGTCGATCGACCTCATGTGGGGCGCGTCGCTCACCCGGTTCATCTCGCTTGCCGCACGCCGGGGGGGAAACAACATCCTCTCGGTGGGCCGGGTCCAGAGCCCTACGCTCTCCATGATCGTGGACCGGGAAAAGGAGATCGAGAAGTTCGTCCCGGAGAAGTACTGGCAGCTGGGCCTTGTCACCGAAAAGGCCGGGGAACAGATCGAGGCCCGGCACACGAACGGGCGCTTTAAGGACCAGAAGGCAGCAGAGCTCGCAAGGGACAAGACAAAAGAGCCGCTTGTCGTCACCGGGATTAAGGAAGGGACCAAGCAGGACCGTTCTCCCTCGCCGTTCGATACTACGACCTACATCGTTGCCGCTGCCCGGCTCGGGTTTTCGGCGGCAAACGCGATGCGGCTCGCAGAAGAGCTCTACATGAACGGGTACATCTCGTACCCGAGGACCGATAACACGGTCTACCCGGCATCGCTCGACTTAGACGGCGTGCTCGCCACGATCAAAAACTCGCCGTTCAGGAAGGATGTCGAATGGACGATAGCCAACCGCCGGGCCGAACCGACCCGGGGGAAGAAGTCGTCTACCGACCACCCGCCAATCCACCCGACCGGTGCCGGGACCAGGGAAGCCCTCGGGGACGATGCATTCCGGATCTACGAGCTCGTCCTCCGCCGGTTTTTGTCCACCCTCGCACCAGACGCGCTCTGGAAGACCTTAAAAGTAAACTTCGAAGCGGGCGGCGAGCCCTACACCGTCACGGGAGGGCAGCTCATTGAACCGGGCTGGCACGCGGTCTATCCCTTCTCGGAAGCAAAGGAGACGATCCTCCCCGGGTTTGTTGTCGGGGAAAAACTGCCGATCCGCAAGGTCAACCTCGACGAGAAGGAGACCATGCCCCCGGCCCGGTACACCCAGAGCAAGCTCATCCAGAGGATGGAGGAACTCGGCCTTGGGACAAAGAGCACCCGGCACGAGGTCATAGCCAGGCTGGTCTCGCGCAAATATGTCGAGGGCAACCCGCTGCGCCCGACCCTTGTCGGCCGGGTGGTGACCGAGGCGCTCGAACACAACGCCGACACGATCACCAGACCCGACATGACCCAGACCATCGAATCGCACATGCAGCAGATAAAGGAGAGCAAGCGCACCCGCGACGATGTGATAAAAGAATCGCGGGGCCTGCTGCACAAGGCGTTCGACCAGCTCGAAGCAAACGCGGTTGTCATCGGCGACGATATCCGGAACCGGACCGCAGAGGAGCTCAACCTCGGCACCTGCCCGGTCTGCGGCACCGGGACGCTTGCCATCAAGCACCTGCGGGGCTCGACCCAGTTCATCGGCTGTTCGCATTACCCTGAATGTACGTTCAACATCGGCCTCCCCGTCACCATGTGGGGCTGGGCGGTCAGGACCGACGATATCTGCGACAAGCACCACCTCCACTTCGTCCGGCTCGTGCGGAAAGGCGCCCGGCCCTGGGACATCGGGTGCCCGCTCTGCCACCATATCACTTCGAACGTCGAATCGCTCACCGAACTTCCTTCGATGAACGAGGCGCTCCTGGAAAAAGCCCGCTCAAAGCACATCTATACCGTTGCCGATATCGCAAAGAGCGACCCCGAAAAACTTGTACAGCAGCTCGGGCTTGCCCCTGACGCAGCGCAGAAACTTAAGACCGAAGCGGTAGCCATGCTCGAAACACTCCGTAAGCGCTCCGAGTGCCGCAAGTTCATGCGAAACCACCTGATCCCGAGAAAGGGCAGGAGCTCGGCAAAGATCATGGCGGCCCTAAAAGAGGCCGGGGTCACCGATCTTGCCGGCCTGGCAAAAGCGAGTCCCGCGATCCTCCAGAAAGCGGGGATTGGCGAGAAAGAGGCAGCGGATATCCTTTCCGAAGCCCGGATCACCTACAACGGGCAGCTCTTCAAAGAGACCGGCATCCCGGCAGTCAGCCTCAAAAAGTACCTTGCCGCCGGGATCTCCGGACCCGAAGAGTTCTGCACGATTGCCCCGGAGAAGCTCGCCGGCCTGACGGGGATGAGTACCGCAACCGTGAACCGCCATATCGCGCTCGTCTGCGAGTACCTCCACCGCCCGGTGCCCGGGGGATCGGCGGCAAAACCGGCAAAGAAGGTAGCAACGCCCAAAAAACCATCGGTGCCAAAGCAAAAAAAGGTGTTAAAGGAACTGCTCACCCTGAAAGGAATGAACCCGAAGGTTGCCCGTGCCTTTGCAGACGCAGGAATTGTCAGGACCGGGGACCTTCTCGGGGCAGACCCCGCAGATGTCGCCGGCCGGACCGGTACCGACCGGGCGCTCGTGAACGATTTCCAAAAACAGCTCAAAAAGAGACAGGAAATTATCCGGATCTGATTTTTATTTAAGCGCAAGCCCGATGGCGACCCGGAGATCGTTGTCGTCGAACGGCTTGACAATAAACCCGTCCGGTTTTGTCTCCTTTGCCCGTTCGAGGGTTTCCCCCTCCGAGTGGGACGTGACGTAGATCACCGGGATGTTAAAGCCCTTTTTGATCATCTTTGCGGTCTCGATCCCGTCGATCTCGCCTTTGATATTGATATCCATTAAAACGAGGTTCGGTTTGTGTTTTACCACGAGCTCCATTGCCTCGGCCCCCGAGACCGCCCGGCCGCAGACCTGGTAGCCGAGGTTGTTCAAACGCCACTGCGCTACCTTTGCGATGATATCGTCATCTTCCACAAGTAAAATCGAGCGGTCAGACATGGTTCATCATTTCCCTATAGTTATAGTAATCAGATATAGCATTTGGTCATCACTCTTTTGGTTCGTCTTTTTTGTCTTTTACAAACCGGAAAGCCCCGTTGGGGATCTGCATCTCGAACCGGGCCCCGGCACCGGGTTTTCCGGTCTCGCGGATGGCGATCCCGGTGATCGAGAGGATCTCCCGGGTCAGGAACAGGCCCATGCCCGTGTTCTTCCCGATACCCCGCTCAAAAATCGTTTCCTTGTCTTTTTCCGGGATACCCACCCCGTCGTCCTCGCAGATGAGGGTGAGCCCCGTATCCGAGATCAGGTAATAAAACCGGATCGTCGTGAGGTGCTCCCCGTACCGGATCGCGTTGTCGATAAGGTTGTAGAATACCTTCTCGAGCAGCGGATCGGCGTAGACCTCGGTGTTTTCGATGTCCTCGGTAATGGTTAGCCCGGAGCCGGCAAAGTTTATGCGTGTCCGTCCGAGGATCTTGTTTAAGTTCTGCCAGGTGGGAGCGTTCACCCCCACCGACTGGTACTCCCGGGTAAACTCGATCTGGCGCTGGATGACCCGGGTAAGATCCTTGATCTGCCCGAGCAGCTCTTCGCGTTCGGCGGGATCTTTTGTCGCCCGGGCCATGTCCACGCAGCCCAAAAGGGCCGTGATCGTGTTGAGGATATCGTGCCGGGTGATGTTGTTGAGGAGGTTGAGCTTACGGTTTGCGAGCCGGATCGCCTCCTCGGCACGCTTGCGGTCGGTGAAATCGCGAAGCACGCCGTTAACCCCGGTGGTTTTCCCGTACACGTCCATGCTGATGGTGCTCTTTGCCTCGACCCAGTGGATAAAACCCCACTTGTCCATCATGCGGAGGGTGGTGTCCATGGGAATGCCTTCGGCACTCTGCCGCTGGAATTCGAGGACTGTACGGGTGCGGTCCCGCGTATAGACGAAACGCGAGAAGTCCTGCCCTACGATCTCCTCGACAAGGTACCCGTACCGGTTGATGGACGGTGTCACGTACTGCACTTTTCCATCCGTACCGAGAGTAAAGAGGATATCGGACGTGTTCTCGGAAAACTCCCGAAACCGGGCCTCGGACGAGAGAAGTTCGGCATTGGCCTTCCCGATATCCCCGAGCATCGCATTGATCTCGCGGGCGAGCTCGGCGAGTTCGTCGCTGCCTTCGAGGGTTACCCGGGTAGGGCGGTCACTGCCGGTGCCGATATGGCGCACCTGCGAGATCAGGGTCTTGATCCGCGAGAGGATCGCCCGGTCCAGGAAAAAGATCATCACGAACCCAAAGAGCATCTCGGTAAAGAGGAGGATCAGGATGAACTGGTATACGGTGGCGATCCCCTCGAGGTACAGTGCGCGCGGCTCGGTCATCTTAACGACGAGCGCCGGTTCTCCGTAGATGTCGTCCAGCAGGGCATACCCGGCCACCGTATCCGCGCTCTCGGGCTGTATGATATAGGTCGGCGATACCGCATCCTCCCCGGAGAAACCCAACGAAGAGAGGTTGGCCCGGGAAACCGGTACTATCTCGACGGCAGAATCCATCCGTCCCGTCATCCCCTGCACCCCGCTGCTGTCGAGGTACTGCCCCATGATCACGACGCCCCGGGCCGGGCCGGAAAAGTCCGTGCGGACCACGGGGTGCGAGCTCACAAGGGCCGGGCCTTCGGGAAGCATCAGGATGCCGGTGGTATCCCCCCGGGGGTCGTCTGCCGCAAGGAGCGGGCTGCCCGGCCGGATCGCATCAAGCACGGCAGGGCTTACCGGGACGATTGTCCTGTTGGCTTCATCGTACGACCCGGCATACACGATCCCCCCGGTCCGGTTGGCAATGACGAGAAAACCGATGTGCAGGCTGGCAAACGCATCGGCGTTGATGTTCCTCTGCACGTAATCCGGTCGTTCCCCTGCGACAAAATCGTACGTGTCGTCCCAGGGGCCCCAGTCACTTGCCAGTGCCGAGAGCGATCGCTCGTTGTTCGTGACAAGGGAGACCGTCTGCATCAGGTCGTTTGCCATGTACTCTTTTTCAAGCGACTGGTAATTGGTAAGGAGAATCGCCGCAACAAAAAAGCCGGTAAGAGCGACAGCAAGGATCAGGAATGTGATGAGGACAACAAGCGTCTTTTTCTGGAGATCCATGCAGGCTCACAGGTATTCGTTTGTTGAATTAGGATCCATATAAATTAATGGTATTTGTGCGCAGGGTAAAATCTCCCCAAAACGTTTTTTTCGCCCGATTGTGCACGATTTTCCCAGATCTCCCCCAGGCACGCAAGGGTGAAGGAAGAACAAAGGGGAACAAGGGGTATGCCCGGCGGACGGGACAACGTACCGGTTTATTGGGGTAAACAGCACATGTACTGAGTGATACTGACATGAAGTGGAAAGACTGGGTGCACGTGACAAAACTCGATCCCGACAAGCAGCTTAAGCCCGGCGATATCGACGCGATTGCCACGAGCGGCACTGACGCCCTGATGCTCTCGGGGACGCTCAACGTGACAAAGGAGAATTTAGAAGCCCTCCAGAAGCAGATCGCCGCATACGATCTGCCCCTCGTGATGGAGCCGGCAGGTCCCGAGGCCGTGCTCATCCAGGGGATCGATTACGTCTTTGTGCCCAGCGTGATGAACACGACCGACGTGCAGTGGATCGTCGGCAAGCACCGTGCCTGGGTACAGCAGCAGGACGGGCGCATCCCCTGGGACATGGTGGTTCCCGAGGCGTACATCGTCTTAAACCCTGCCTCCTCGGTGGGCAAAGTGACAAAGGCGGTCTGCGATCTGAAAGCCTCCGAAGTCGCGGCATACACGTCGGTCGCCGACCGGTATTTCCACTTCCCGGTCGTCTATATCGAATACTCGGGGACCTACGGCAACCCGGAGATCGTGAAGGCTGCCTCAGAGGCGCTCGACGAATCGATCCTCTACTATGGCGGCGGGATCAACTCGGCGGAGAAGGCCGCGGAGATGGGGAAGTACGCGGATACGATCGTGGTCGGGAACGCGGTCTACGACCTTGGCGCCGCGGTCCTGAAAGCAACCGTAGACGCGGTCCAGTAACCTTTTTTATGCCCGAAATTGACATCGTGCTCGTCAGCCCCATCTACGAGGGAAACGTGGGGTTCACGGCACGGGTGATGAAGAACTTCGGGTTTACCCGGATGGTGCTCGTCGACCCCTGCAAACTCGGGGACGAGGCAAAAGCCCGGGCTTCGCATGCGCAGGATGTCTTAAAAAACGCGGAGATCTGCACCATCGAAGATGTGTTTGCCCGCAGCAGCATTGTGATCGCAACGACGGGCCAGGTGAGCAAGTCGGTCTGCACTCCGATGCGGATGCCGTTTTATTCGCCAAAGGAGCTCCGCGAGAAGATCGGGACGGCAGAGGGGCGGATCTCGATCCTCTTTGGGCGGGAGAACTGGGGGCTCAATAACGAGGAGGTCAAACGCAGCGATATCATCTGCACGATCCCGACTTCAGACGAGTACCCGATCATGAACCTCTCGCACGCGGTCGGCATCGTCTGTTACGAGCTCGCAAACCTGCCCCTGCCGCAGTACCGCCTTGCCTCGCCTTACGAGATGGGGCACCTGTACCGGCATATCGACCGGTTCCTCGACTCGGTGCACCACCCGGCGTTCAAGCGCGAGAATACGATGATCATGATCCGCCGGATCCTCGGGCGGGCATGCCTGACCACCCGGGAGGCGAGCACCGTGCACGGCCTCCTGCGCCGGACCGAGTGGCACGTGGATCCCGATGCGCTCGAACGGGAAAAAGAGGAGATGCGCCGGCACAAAAACCCGCAGGAAGAGCCGGGTGCAGCCCCTGATCCTGACAAAGAATCGTGACCGGCCCGGCACCGGCACAGATTCCCGTTGCCGGCCTGCGTTCCTTTTTGGGCATATACCCGGGGCGATGGCGGCGTTTTGTCACATCCGCAACCCTTATCGGGCTCCCGTACCTACATGCGCCTATCTGAAGGGATAAGGATAAGATAGGCCATGAAGGTAAAAATCGACCGGATGCAGTGCGTGAGCTGCGGTTCCTGCTGGGATACGTGCCCGGCGCTCTTTGTGCAGAATGCTGACGACTCGTTCTCCCAGATCGTGCCGGAGTACCAGGATAACAACGACCTTTCGGCAAGCATCGACCTGCCCGACAGCATCGGTTGTACCCGTGATGCAGCCGATCTCTGCCCGTCGGCCATCATCACCATCGAAGAATAAGCAGCCCCGGGCTATCGCCGCACGGGAATGACTGTTTTACCCGGATACCGGCAGAAACCCGAAAAGGGACCGTATTTTTCCCGGGAGATGACTTCCCGTTCCGGTACTTCAGGAACGGCAGCCCGGATCCCGGGGATTCGGTAAAAAGTCTGGTAAAAAAGGACTATTTTTTAGCCACGGTTGCTTCCTGCAGGCATCGGTGCGATGCGCTGTGCAGGAAGGGGAGTGGCCGGGTGCCCCCTTACTTTTTTTGTTGTTCGAGAAGCGTGCGGATCCTGCGGAGTTCGTCAAGGATCAACAGGCTTGTCCCGATCGGTGTCCGCGGTTGTTCGGGAGCGGCGGTGGCTGGTGTACTCTGGCGGCCTGTCCCGGTTGCGTCCCCGGACCCGTTGTTGCAGGCATGGACGGCATTGCGCAGCAGTTCGCGGAGTTCCTCGGCGTGCTCGATTGCCTCGATGCGGATCTCGGGTGTTCCCTGCCCGGAATACCCGGCGGTCTGGACCGCGATGCTCGATATATTGAGCCAGCGCATGACCGGCCCCTGCCGGAGATCGAGGTTGGTGATCCGGTTATACGGGACGATGCCGGTTGTCCTGAACCAGACGCCGCGGCGCCAGCGGAGTTCGTCGGCGTGGAGTTCGTAGAACATGGATTCATAATACAATTTTGTCCAGGTGAAAAACAGGCCGGTTGCAAGGATGAGCAGGCCAACGATTGCGATGCCCACATATCCGTCCACGGCCCCGGTAAGGACCATGGGCAGGATACAGACCACTACGATGAAGGCGAGGAAAAGGATGAAGTCGATGAAAAACCACTTAACAAGCGATTCGGAAGGCTTGAAGGGCACATTGCGGGGAAAAAGTTCTGTATCTGCCATGATTATCTGAATCAATATACCGTGAGATATCTATGAAAACATATCGGGCATTTACCCGGGACAGGTTCCCGAACCTGCATCGCTGAATACACTAATACCGGTGCCAGTGACCGGGCCGCTCACAAAAACCGGACAACAAAGGGGGGTAGTCCCCCCTCCTCTTCCGGAAGAGTGGGGGGGGAGGGGGGCCGGCATAAAAAAATCCGGGCAGGTGGGTGGGGGGCCTCCTGAAATTTTTTGGCGGGGAGGGTACCCCCACCCCATTCATGCGATACCCCACCCCCCCTGATCGTAACCGGAGGGGTGGGGTCCCCTCCCCTTCTCGCCGGACGCTCCACGCGAAGCACAGGTTTAGGAACTGGAAAGGGGGAGGGGTGGTCCCCTGTTTTGTGCGGAACAGGGGGGGGTGGGGGTCTGTTCATGAAAATGGAAAACTGAGGGGAGGGGGGCAGGTCTTAATGTTACTAAGGGGGGTGGGGTCTGGTGTTGAGGGGGAGGGGTATACCCCCCTATCGATCTTTAGGACACCTTTCGATCCTAGATCCTTGTAGGAAGATGGGGGTTGTCGCCCCCATACCCCCACAAACGAGGAACGCCGCCGCCCCCGACGGGGCGCCCCCGCGGCGGATCAAAATTAAGATATATTTTAGGATATATCTCTGTCAATGGATTCCTCAAACCCTCCTCTGCCCGGTGCAGACCTTCTAATGCACTTTACAATATCTCCTGACAAAGCAGGACTGGAATCTTATCAAGATATTAAATTGATACATACAGAAATTTGTCCCTTGTGTAAGGGGTTGGATAAAGACTGTAAAAAATGTCATGGTATTGGCCACAAATGGGTTCACCGAAGAATAGAGGTAAAAATTCCTGAAGGTATAACGGAAGGAATGCGACTTCGATTAGAAGGTCTCGGCCAAGCTGGGGATTATGGTACGAAAAGTGGAGATCTTTATATTGAAATCCACTTTAAATCGCGGATACACCGGATATCTGAAAGAGTATTTAATTTTTTAAGGATTCCTTTTTTTAAAAAGCAAAAAAATGTTGTTTCTACTGTTGAAACTCTTTCGAAAAAACTTGTTATTGATGCAATAGATGATAAAAATTTTACAGATAATGAAAAATATGCTGAATTATCCAACAAATGTATTCCCCCCCAAAAAGAAAACGAGGAGAAATGTTCTGGTTGTAAACGGATATTCCCGACGAAAAACCTTATTCAATGTGGACCCTGTTATGAAAAATTCAATCGAAAAAAATTATTTTGTCCAAAATGCTGGAAAAAACATCAATGGACTCACGGCAGGGCACCACCAGCGGGAATCGAATATCATTCTGATGGTACATATGCTGGGTTTGATGGATCTGAAAAATTTTAGTAAACTTGATAATAGTTACGAGGGGTGGGCAATGTGCAAATAATCCAAAACGGATTCTCACGTTTTCAGAGAAACTTCCCTAAAACAAAGCGACGCCCAGGTCGGAATTCGAATCCGAGTCGATTGCGTGACAGGCAATCATGATAGGCCGCTACACTACCTGGGCTCTTTTTTACAGTATATCCCGCCTCCCGGAT
>JAQWDG010000228.1 GCA_028705545.1 Methanoregula sp.
GTGTCCGGGAACCGTTCGGCGATCACCGCAGAGATGACCGGCCCGAGGATGGCGGTTGCCGTCCCGTGGAAGAACCGGACCGGGATCAGCCAGACCGGCTCGGTTATGAAGAGGTAGAGGATTGGGGCAATAAGAAAGACCGCTCCCGCAAGGACGAGCAGCCGTTTTCGCCCGATATGGTCCGAGATGACCCCGACGGGAAACGAGAACAGGATCCCGGCGAGCGGGGAGAATGCCGCAATGAGGCCGATCACGGTGCTGTCGGCGCCGATTGCATTCGAGAAGAGGGGAAGCACCGGGTTCTTGGAGATCGTTGTCGAGAAAATCGCAAAAAACCCGAGCAGGAAGAGATAGTACATCATCCGCCGTTCCGGCGTGAATGGGAAATGCTGGGCGTGTTTCATGATCGGTGTTCCTGCCCCTCAGGTATGTCAGGGAGGCGGCCGGGCCATCCATGCAGATCTGCCTGACCGGTATAAAAAAATATTCTCTTCATACCTGAAGATCATATCGAAAATTCCATATGAAGAGACATCGAAACCGCCCGTATGAATCCCGTAAAATATACACGGACTGTAGTGCCTCTGGCATTCCTGATTGTGGTATTGCTCACTTTCCTGCCGGTGTCAGTTCCCGCAGCAGGCGCACCATCTCTCTCGGCAATGGTATCGTCGACCGAGCCTGCCATCGGCGAGCCGGTAACGGTCAGCGGTTATGCAGAAGGCGGAAACCTGACGGCCGGTATCCGGGTCTGGGTCTTTGGCGGGAATTACGTCAATGTCACGACCGTCCCGGTTGGTTCGGGCGGCGCATTTTCGGCAACGTTTTCGACCGCAAATCTCCCGGCGGGGAACTACTATATCCTTGCAGAGGGTGCGGGAAATGACGGGGCCTTCGACCTCGACCTGACCCGGACCGGTGAGTATTCGTTTGAGATCACGAACCCGAAGACCGGTACGAAGGTCATGACGTTTACGGGAACCGGCAGCGTGCTGGACATGGCGGCACTGGAACTGCTGTCCGATGCTCTCAACAAGGCCGGTTACGATGATCCCTATACCCAGCTCTCGTTTGAAGTTGCAGGACAGAGCGGGGAATCTGCACCGGTTGTGACAACAGCGCCGGTTTTGGCCCCGACAGTTTCCGGGACAGTCGCTGCCGCTACCACCGCAAAATCCCCGGTTCCGGCTGCAGTTCCCTGTGCAGCACTGGTGTTTGCCGGTGCAGCGCTCGTGCTGTACCGCCGGCACTGATTTTTTTTATTTTTATACACCTCCCCGGATCTTTTGGTAAAGGTATTTTGCCGACGGTAAATCTCTCACGGGGTACTGGAAAACTCTCCCCGGTTTTCAGGTCGGGACTATAAAAAAAGCCTGGATTGCGGGTTATGGCCGGGGCTGCTGCTGGGTGGCGCAGTGGAATGTCCCGGAGCCTTCGACCATGGCCCGGGCGTTCACCCCGACCACTTCCCTCCCGGGGAAGAGTTCGCGGAGGATGGCAAGGGCCTTTTCATCGTTGGGGTCGTCAAAGACCGGCACGACCACAACGGTATTCCCGATATAGAAGTTGGTGTAACTGGCCGGGTAACGCTCGCCGTCGAAGACGACCGGGGCCGGCATCGGGAGTTTTACCAGAATGAACGGGTTGTTCTCCTGGTCGGTGGCTTTTGAGAGGATCTCATAGTTCTCGTGGAGGGCAGCGTAGTTCCCGTCCTTCGGGTTCTCCTCGTAGGCGCAGACAACCGTCGTGGGCGAGACAAACCGGGCCACATCGTCCACGTGGCCGTCGGTGTCGTCCCCGACGATCCCCCGGTTGAGCCAGACGATCTTTGTGGCCCCGAGGTATTCTTTCAGGTACTCTTCGATCTCTTCTATCGAGAGCGAGGGGTTGCGGTTTTTGTTTAAGAGGCAGGACCGGGTGGTCAGGATCGTGCCCCTCCCATTCGTGTCGATCGAACCGCCTTCGAGAATGATGCCCGGCGAAAAGACCGGGAGATCGAGCCAGCGGTTTATGTCCTCCGGGACACGGCCGTCGGCGATCTGGTCGTCGTATTTCTCCCCCCATGCATTGAATTTCCACCGGACCATGGCAGCTTTATTCAGGGCGGGGTTCGTGATAAAGGTCGGGCCGTAGTCCCGGATCCAGACATCGGAATAGGAGATCGTCCGGATGGTGACCCGGGAGAGGTCCACCTCTGCGGCCCGCAGGCGGGACTTGACCATCCGGTTTACCATGGGGTTCGGGACGAAGAGTTCGACATGTTCCGAGAGGGTGATGGCCGTGATGAACCGCACATACCCCTCTCCGACCTCTTTTAGGTGCGGGAAAGTGTTCTTGTTGTGCGGCCACGAGAGCCAGACTGCGTCGTGGGGCTCCCATTCGGCGGGCATGAAGTAGCCCAGTTTCCGCGGGGTGTCCCCCTTTCGCGGGATCGGGGCGGTTGCGTCGTGCTCCGGCACCCGCGAGCAGACCGAGGTATAGGTATCCGGCCGGCGGTTCCGGAAGAACCCCCAGGAATCACGGATAGCGGCGTTCATGCTGATATCGATGGTGGCCATGACCGTCTCCTCCCCGTCCCCGGCATGGCCGAGGATCTTCCCGAACGCATCGCAGACAAACGATCCGCCGAAGAACCGGATGTTTCCCTCCCGTCCGACCCGGTTGACGGCGGCAACGTGGACGCTGTTTGCAATCGCATGGCTGCGTTGGATCAGCTCCCATGCCTCCTGCCAGTCGCCTTCCCCGGGTGGGTTCTCGCAGAGGTTCCCGATCGCTGTAGGGTAAAAGATGATATCGGCACCGTCGAGGGCAACCGAGCGGGCGGCTTCGGGGAACCACTGGTCGTAGCAGATTAAAACGGCGATCCGGCCGTACCGGGTTGTGTGGACAGCGTAATGATCGCCGGGATAGAAGTAGCACTTCTCGAAGAACCCCGGGTCCTCCGGGATGTGGATCTTATAGTAGGGGGCATGGATGCTGCCGTCGGCGTCGATGATGACCGCCGCGTTCCGGAACTTCCCGTCATCCCCCTTTTCGAAAACAGGGACGATGATGACTGCCTCGTACTCGCGTGCGAGGAGGGCAAATGCATCTGTGGACTCCCCCGGTATGGTCTCGGCAGACGCCGGGTCGGGCTTTCCGATCTGCTGCGGGAAGTAGCGGGAACGGAAGAGCTCCGGGAGGCAGACGATCTTTGCCCCGTCCTGCAATGCACGTTTTGTACGCCCGAGTGCCTTATTGAGGTTCCTTTCAGAGTCCGGCCCGATCTCCATCTGGATGAGGGCGAGGGTACGTGTCGGACTGTCCATGTGCATCAGCTCTTAACTCCTAGAGCGTTATTGCTCAATCAATATCATGTTTCCCAAAGATGGCTAATTCGGGCAGGGCAGGGGAAACGGGGAGAAAA
>JAQWDG010000025.1 GCA_028705545.1 Methanoregula sp.
TCTTCAAGCATGGCAGACGCCATCAGCGTGTTGCTCTCGACAACCTGGCCCGGGGCCGGGCGGGTGCCGGGCGGGACAAGCTCGCTTCCCGTGGGGACAAGCCCGATCCGGACCGAGATGACCTCGGGGAGAGTAATGCCGTAGGTGGCAAGAGCCCCGATCTCGTGGGAGCGGATCCGGTGGCCCGAAGGAAGCACCATCTCTGACTCCGCGAGGTCTTCCCCGGCGGGGCGGATGTGCTGCCACGGTGCGGCGGATTTCCTTATGGCGTACTTTTCGCCCTCCTGCCAGGTGTCCTCGATCATGATGACGGCATCGTATCCCGGGGGAACGATGTTGCCGGTGTTTACCCGGACGGCGTTTTCCAGAACGACCGGGTGCTGTTCGGATGCGGCAGCGGTGTCGCGGCTTGCCACGGCAATCCCGTCCATGGCGGAAAGGTGGATCTCCGGGACCGAGAACCGGCTGAAGATCGGCCGGGAAGTAATCCTCCCGGCGGCCCGTTCAAGGGGCACGTTGCCGGTCAGGACCTGCGGGGGAAATTCCGAAAAAAGCAGTTCCTGAACTTCTTTTAGGGACCTGACACTGAGGTAGCGTTTTACCATAAGATCACATCCACGGGGCTTTTTGCTTCGAGCCCTTCGCATCCTGCGGGGATCCGGATAAGCCCGTCGCTTGCAACAAGGGTGTTGATGAGGCCGGCTTTCCCAAAGAGCGGGTACGCAACATTGTTTTCCAGCCGGACCCGGACGTATTCTTCGCGGCCTTTCTGGGAGGGAACGTTTGTACCGAGAGTCGCCTTCGTGGTGACCGTGCAGGATTTTTTCTGGCCGAGCATCCGGTCAAGGACCGGGACAACGATCACCCGGAAAACGACATATGCAGAACCCGGGTGGCCGGGCAGGCCGAAAACCGGTTTATTACCGATCCTGCCGATGATGGTCGGCTTGCCGGGCGAGATCGCAATACCGTGGACGAGCACGTCCCCCCGGCCCGCGATAACCTGTGCGGTCATGTCGCGGTCGTCTTTTGAACTCCCTCCCGAGAGAAGGACCATGTCGCATTCCCCGGCGGCCCGGCAAAGGGCCGCGTCCAGTGCTTCGCGGTCGTCGGGAACGATCCCGTAGGTGCGGGGGATGCAGCCGTACCCGTCAAGGTACGCGGCAAGCATGGGGGCGTTTGCGTCCCTAACGCACCCGGGCCCGGGCGTCTCTTTGGCCGGCACGAGCTCGTTACCGGTCGAGATGATCCCGACTACCGGTTTTTTTGCAACAATAACAGAAGTCCGGCCGCATGCCGCAAGGATCCCGGCATCCCGGGGAGAGAGGCGGTGGCCCGCGGGAAAGATGACCGCTCCCGCCGGGTAATCCTCATCGTGCATCAGCACGTTCTCGCCCGGGGAGACCGGGCGTTTTACAAGAACCGTCTCCCCGGTCCTTGCGGTATGCTCCACCATCACCACGGCATCGGCTCCTACAGGAAGCAGGCCGCCGGTCGGGATATAGGCACAGGCGCCGACGGCAATGGAAAGCCCGGGGTCCGGCCGGCCCATGGCTACCTGCCCGGTGCATTCGAGCATGGCGGGAATCGAATCGCCGGCCCCGGTCGTGTCTTTTGCCCGGACCGCATACCCGTCGACAACCGAGCGGTCAAAACCGGGAATATCGCCGGCACCTGTCACATCCGCACAGAGCACCCGGCCCGTGGCAGTCCCTGAAGGGATCTCTTCAGCCGCAGGCCCCGACGGGATCCCGGCAGCGGCACTGACCGCCTCGGGGACAGAAACGATCTGCAAAAACCGGCTCATGCAAAGCAGCCCAGCTGGCAGTGCCTGATTTTGATCCCGTGTTCCGAACAGTACCTGCCGATCTCACTTTTCGGGATATTGAGTTTTTCCGCGACAACCCATGCGTCCTTACAGGAGATCGTATTGGTTACCCCGGCGTCCTGCAATGCTTTTTGTATGGTCTCGCCGTTCATATGCCACCGGTTCGATATACATCCTTATTGTGTTTACTTTTTTGGTTTGCGCCGGATCCCTGGTACCGGGCAAAGGAACAAAATAAAAAAAAACGTATGGCATGAGGCTTTTTATGAAGCACGGGCCAAAACCGGGGTAACTCCCCTGGGATCGCTGCATGAACCCGGTTGGGACGTTTCCCGGACAAGTGCTTTTGTGTCTCCCGGTGAAGGTAATTTTCCGTAAAGAGACAATCCTGATATTTATCGGGGGGGTTAATAATCATATTTTATTATATACAAATGAAATAGTTAACCATCCCCGTTTAAAAAACACGGATTTTCCGGCTGCAGGGACCGGCACAATCCTTCCGGGCGTACCGGAATGCATTCCCGTACCGGCTGTTCCGACGTGAGAGTGTGTCCCGGTATGCCTGCCGGGTTGACCAAAGGTAAGTAAACTATTTCTACAAGCGGCAGTTAAATTAGTCCGATCATGAGTACGCATTTTTTCCTCCTTTCCGGACCATTAACAGGGGAGCGGCTCTCGTGGCTCGAAGAGTCGCTCAAATTCTATTTTATCCAGATTTACCCGGAATCGCTGATGTACCGTACAACCGCGGACAAGCCGGTCTTTACGTTCTTCCTTACAGGGGATGCGCTCGCAAGCATCGAGATCCCCGAGACCCAGCAGATATGGTCGGTGATCCTTTCCATTGCAGCCGTCAGGATCGTCTGCGACCGGCAGGAACTGGATCTCCGGGGGATCTCGACAGAACGCTTAAAGATGAAAAATCCCGGCCAGATCGTGGACGTCAATTCCCTTTCTGATGACAAACAGCCTTCGTTCTGGACCGATCTTATTGCAGAACTCAGGCATTCCCCCGCCACCCGCCAGCCGTCAGATACCGCCGGGTGGTTCCAGTACGAATCCCCGTACATGCACCGGTCTGCCCTGTACGGCATTCGTTTTCTTTTGGCCGCACTCGAAAACCGGTTCTCGGCCGAGCTGTACGCGGACCTCGACGGGGTCCATATGGGCCATATCGGCCAGAACCCGACGGATGCTGAAAATATCGGGCAGAGGCTCGACGAACTTGCCGACCGGGCCGGAAAATCAGACCTCGCCTTCCAGATCCTTGCCAGCAGCCACAGCGCTGCTGCCCGGGGATACAATACCTTTGACGACGGCGAAGGTATCGTGGTTTCCACAAGCGGCCTCAAATCGTTTAAGATCCGCGACATAACCACGATCGTTGCACGGTTCCGGCACAACCATGTCATCCTTTCGGAAAATGCCGGGTCCGTCCAGTTCCCCTGGAAAAATTCCGCCCCCCTGTTCGACCGTGCAGAACAGAGCAGTACTTCTTTTCCCCTGCTGATCTTTATCACCAAAAGCCCGTACAGCACAGAACATGCATACGGCGCCATCTCGTTTGCCGCAGCCTGCGCCCACAAGGGGATCCTCACCCGGGTCGTATTCATCGAGGACGGGGTCTATGCCCTGACGGGAAAACCGCAGGTCAGTCCCGACACTGCCGGCTTTAACATCATCGATATCATCAACGCAGTGGCCGGGAACGAAAACCTCCACATGTTCGTCCTTACCCCGTCCCTCCAGAAACGGGGGGCGGCAAAGAACCCGGCGCTGAAAGCCGTTCTTGAGATCGGGTACCCGGGCCTCGGGAAACTCCTGTTTTACCTGCCGGGGAACGTGCAGGCCGAGCACCAGCGCGTGCTCTTAATCTGATACCGTTCTTTTTTTTTTAATTAGGAGAAATAAAAAAAAAGATCTCCGTAAAAATTTCGGCTTCACTCATAATGCCGCCCCCCTTACGCCAGCCCTGCCCCGGGGGGGACGGGGGCGTTTGCGATAGTGTGGGTATTACCTGTCCGGGTATTGCCCGGAATACCGGTAATACTACATCATCGCCCGCCGGGGAATGCCACAAGTGTTGCGGGGGCGGCAGACTTAAAAAGAGCGTTTTATGGAAGTTATCGAAGAATTCTACAGAATTCACACAATCCACGGGGAAAAATTCCAATCTTTTCCATTGTAGATCGGAGGACATTCACCACTATGAATTCTGAGCCGGAAGAGCCGCCAGCATAAAGGTATACCTTCAGCCAGGTACCGCGTTCAGGTCCATTCGTGCGGGCAGGCGGAGGCACGAGCACTGCCCGCCTCCGCCATCAGGCGGTCATCGCAAGTCCATTGTTCCTTTTTGATTCCCGGCCATCTGGTTGCCCTGAACCGGGTTGCGGTGTCACCCCGGGGGAGCAGCCACGGTCTTTTTCCGGTACTGCCCGGGAAAATATTACCGGTTCGCGTCCGCAGCCGGTACAACATGAATAGCCGTCGCCTTGATCCCCGCAATGACAGACATTCCCGTCGCAAATCCCATCTCCGTGCAGGACCGGTGGGTCACGAGCGCCGTGACCGGGACGGGCCGGTCGATATGCACCCGGACAAACGGGCCGAACGGGACGATCTTTGCAATGGTGCCGGTGATCCGGTTGCGGACGCTCGAAGGGGCAGTCTGCCCGTCAGGCCGGGTCAGCGCCACTTCTTCCGGGCGGATAAAGAGCAGGACCTTACTGCCCGGCGGTGATGCAGTCAGTGCTTCGAACGGGATACCGTTCACATCGATCCGGGCGAGCCCACCGGTATTTTCCATTACGGTACCGGAGAGAATGGTGTCGGCCCCGACAAAACGGGCAAGGCTGCAGTTCTTTGGGTGGTAGAAGATCTCGGTAAGCGTCCCGGTCTGGGCGATCTTCCCGCCGAGGATCACCCCGATCCGGTCGGCAAGGCGCTGGCCCTGCACCATATCGTGCGTAGAGAGGACGATGGTGGTATGCATCTCCCGGTTGATCCGTATGATGAGGTCTTCGATTGCCGCGGACGAGACCGGGTCGAGGTTTGCGGTCGGTTCGTCGAGGAGGAGGAGATCGGGCCCGGTGACCATTGCCCGGGCAAGGGCCACGCGCTGCATCTCGCCTCCCGAGAGCGTCACAGCTTTCCTGCTGCCAAATCCCGACAGTCCCACGAGGTCCAGGGCCTCGTTTATCGTTTTTGTGCTGTCCCGGGAATACTGTCCCCGGAACTTCAGGCCGAACGCCACGTTTTCGGACACGGTCGTGTTGAGCACGACCGGCTTCTGGAAGACCATGCCCATCCGGCGCCGGAGCGCGATCCTGACGGACTCTGCCGCATTTGTGTCCGTGCCGTCAAAGACGAGCTGTCCTGCCGAGGGCCGGTCGAGCAGGTCGATAAGGCGGATAAGCGTGGTCTTCCCGCTCCCGCTGGGACCTATCAGGGTAAAGATCTCCCCTTTTTTTACCGTGAGATCGATCCCGTCAAGGAGGGTCCGGCCCCCGGCAACCCGCGAAAGCCCGGTACATTCGATTATTCCCGTGGCACACCCCCGGCAATCTGTTCGACCTTCCCGACGACCCCTGAGGTGATCGCGTACATGAGGATGACGATCACCAGGGCAATGGAGAGGAGGATGATCCCAAGCGCAATGGAAAAGCCGAAATCCCCAAGGCCGGTCTGGAGCGCAATCGCGGTGGTGAGGACCCGGGTCTCCCCCCGGATGTTCCCGCCGATCATCATGGCGACCCCGACTTCCGATATCGCCCGGCCAAAGCCGAGGATGACCGCACTGAGGATCGCGACCCGGGCTTCTTTTACGATCTGGATGATACTCTGGAACCCGGTTGCGCCAAGGGAGACGAGCGTGTCCCGGATATCGCGGCCCACGCCGCTTAAGGCTGCAATCGCAAGACCGGTCATCATCGGGATGATAAGGATCGTCTGCCCGAGGACCATCCCCTGGGGGGTATAGAGCAGGCCGAAAATTCCCAAAGGCCCGCTCCTTGAAATCATCAGGTAGATCAAAAGCCCCACGACCACGGTCGGCAATGAATAAAGCGTCTGGATAAGTGCGATAAGGACTTTTTTCCCGCGGAACTCGTAGAAATGGATAAACCCGCCGATGGGGATTGCGATGCAGGCGGCAAGAATGGTAGAGGTAAGCGAGATATACAGCGACAGCAGGGCAATCTGCATGACATCGGGATTCAGGGTAACAATAAGGTTGACTGCCTGTGCAACTCCCGATACGATATCGCTCATGCCTGTTTCACCCTGTATGCCTGTTCTCCCGGAAAAAGGGTCCGACCCGACGCCGGGTTAGTTATCCGTATTTTGTCCGGGGGATTATTACTTTTGGTGCCGGTTTTTTTTAGGTAAACGGATACTCCTGCCCGCCTTTCATATCGCCTCCGCACACCTTTACTCCCCGATGCCGGGAGGGGATGCAAACGGCATCCTGTTTTTGGTGGATTCCGGGAGGATAGCGCTCCGCAGTAACTCCGGCGAAAAAAAGGTGGGATCAGGGTGATGCAGCCGCGGTTGTTGCTGCCGCAGCCGGTGCAGGGGAAACTGCCGTTGCAAGTGTGGTGTAGTCCCCGACCCAGCCGGCCGTTGCGTTCGGGACGCTGACGCTCATCGGGATAAAGAGCGATTTCCCGTACTGTGCCACGCCAAAGTTGCCGATATCGGCCTGCGTCTGGTTCGAGATGAGGAAGTTGATGAAGTTGTTTGCCATCTGGATTTTCTCTACCGGCTGCTTGTCATTGTAGACAGCCATGACGCTGTAGATGTTGAGCAGGCTGTTGCCCCGGTTGACGAGGGGGACGAGCGTGAGGTTGCTCTTGTAGGCAAGGTAGGTCCCTTCATCGGTCAGGGTATAGGCACCCTTTTCGTTTGCCATCTGGAGGGTTGCACCCATTCCCTGGCCGGCTTCGAGGTACCAGGATCCGGACTTCTCAACAGTGTTGGTATAGTTGTAGCCGGCCTTTGACCAGATGTTCTTTTCCGCAGAGTGCGTGCCCGATCCATCGCCGCGGGAGACAAAGTAGACGTTGGGAGTGCTGTTGGATCCCCTGGTAATAAGGGTCGTAAACGCCTTTTCCGGCGTCATGTTTGCAATGCCCGCGGGATCGTTTTCAGGCCCGACAATCTCAAAGTAATTCGAGGCAAACGAGCGCCGGTTCAGGCCGTACCCGTCCTTCATGAACGCAAGTTCCTGCGAGGGGGAATGGACAAGGAGCACATCTGCGTCGCCGCGTTTGGCAATCTCGATGGCTTTTCCGGTACCCTGGGACGTGATCAGGAGCTTAGTGTTATACTGCTCTTCGAATTTGGGCTGGAGGTAGGTGAGCAGTCCGGTATCATAGAGGCTTGTCGTGGTTGCAATGACAAGGGACTGGTTGCTTCCGGCAGCCGCAGCAGTTGGCGCCGCGGTCGCGTTCTGGGAAGGAGCAGACGAAGTGCTGGTACATCCGGCAAGGAGGAGCAGTGCGAATAATGCTGTAATAAGCATTACTGGTAAACCCACAGGAATTCTTGTGCTCATAATTTAACCGTGATACAATTAGTACGCAACTTTATAAAAAATTCTATTTGGTGCCGTATTTTCCAAAATGCAACAAAATTCAGCGCCCGATTGGTAAAGAGAAAGGATATCACCCGGCAAATAATTAACATATTTACCTTAACATGCTTCCAAAGGAACAGTACGAACGACAGATTGGTTAACTGGTTCTGTTTCAGGCGATCTGTCAAACCCGGACGGTTAACCCGGTGGTTTCTTATGGTCATATGATGGAACAACCCGGTGAACGCATATGGGAGATATCAGGGATGTTATGCACGATCATACGGCAAGGGAGATCCAGAACATTTACTCCGGTTACGAGGGCTGGGCGTCATCGTCAGTCCCGGTCGGGAACGGGAACGACACGATTGTCACGCTGGAGCGGCAGAACGGCGGCCACCGTGATGTCGTAAACGTCCTTGTCACGTATGCACGGACCGCACCAGCGGTTTTCCCGGGGGACAGAGCTGCAAAAAAACGTGCTGCCGACGGCACCCTGCTGCGGCAGGAGTACGCGATCCTCGTCCCGAAAAATGCGGACGTTTCCGCGGTACCGGCAGGCGTTAAGATCCACTTCATGCATTCGTTTGTGTATGAGGGCGACGAGCTGGTCTGGGTAAAAAAACCGGTCCGGAGGACCGAAGCTACCCCGCAAAAAGCAGAAGTATAACTTTTTTTTTGGCTTAAGTGCCATCGGCCTCTCTGGCAGGTGCATGGGGGGCGCCCGCGGTCTTTTGCGCCCTGCTAAAAAAAAGAGAAAACCGGTTCAGAAATGGGCCGGCCGGAGAGTGTCCGGCTTCTCTCTCTTACCCATCGGCACTGCCGGTTCGGCATGGGGCACTTTTTTTACCATCTCGTCGCGGAACTTCCCGAACTCGAGCTCGTCGAGCTGTTCGGAGAGGAGCCGCCCGCTCCATGCCCTGCGGTACACCCAGTCGATGATCCTGTTCACGGCAAAGAGTACCTGGTCCTCGTTTTCGACCGTCATGAGTTCCCTGCCGATCCGCGGGTGGCGTCCCCTGCGGCCGCCCACGGTAATAAGATAGTGCGTGTGGAGGGACTTTACCAGGTTAAACGAGCAGGACTTGACGCACATCCCGCACTGGACGCACTTGTCCTCATTGAGTTCGGAGATCCCGTTCCGGATTTTTATGGCATTTTCCTTGCAGTAATAGACGCAGGAGCCGCAGCCGGTGCAGAGCCCCTCGGTCCGGATCGGGCGGATCCTCCCGATGATCCCGATCTCGTTTAGCATCGGGCTCGTGCAGGCGTTCGGGCAACCGCAGAGGGCAATCCGGATTTTGACCGGCATGACCTTCCCAAACAGGCTCTTGTCGAGGATCTTTGCCAGGTGGATCGTATCGATATTGGCGAATTTGCAGCGTTCGACCCCGGGGCAGGATATGATATTGACGACCTCGTCCTTTTCAGATCCTATGGGCGTCCCGTTCTTCTCAAGCCGGGCGACAACCGTTTTTAAGTGCGCCGGGTCGACATGCGGGATCTCGATGGTCTGCCGGGTAGTACAGTGGACCATGCCGGTGCCGTACTTCTTTGCTATTGCCGCAACGCCCCGGAGCTGGTCCGTGGAAAGGGCCCCGGCAGGCGCACGGATACGAACCGTAGTGAGGTCGGGATTGCGTTCCGTAATAACCCCGCCTTTCATATGGATACCGAATTCGCGCTGCATCATCAGTACTGATGAGATGCAGATTATTAAGGATCGGGTTGTGGCATGCCCTGAACCGGAATGGCAGTGAACCGGCGGTCGGATCCATGAAATGAGGGCGGGACGGGAACTGCAGGAAACGTTCATCCGGATGTTTTTTAGTGCTCTGGGGGAATCCCTTTAATCCTATCTTCAGCCCCCCTCTTCGCGCCAGTGCGTCCCCCGAGGGGGACGGAGCGCAATTGCGATGCACCCGGTATTACCTGTACACGAAAACAATCTGCCGGGTAATTCAAGGATGCAGGTAATACAGCATCATCGCTTAAGCAGGGGATGCCGCAAGCGGCGGGGGCGGCAGACCGAAAAGAGCGTTGTTCCGGCCCTTTAATGAATTTTAAAAACGGTATATCCGGGCATTTTCCCAAAAAGGCGCCAACTATCCCGGATTTTAGCGACCCCGGCCCCCTGCGGACAGGGGAGACGAGAGTAAAAGAAAAAGATGTATCTAGGAAAACGGGATAAAAAGAGGATTATGGCGGAACAACAGAAATGCGAACGCTGCGGGAAGGAGGCCATCGGGTTCCAGTCCATGGAAGGCGGTTTTGAGTATGTCTGCGAGGACCATGCCGACAGCCTTCTCCTTGCACTCAAACCCGGCGAGAAGAAATCCTACGGTGTCTGCTACCTGGAACGGTACCGGTAAAAAAAATCCACGTTGAACAAAAGACACCTTTTTATGGGAAAGAACGATGCCGGAAAAACCAAAGTGCGAATTTTGCGAAAAAGATGCTATCGGGATCCAGTCGCTTGGGTCCTGCGTTTCCTGTGTCTGTGAAGACCACGCAGACCGTTCCCTTCTTGCGCTCAAGCCCGGGGAAAAACAGGCATACGATTACTGTTACCTGGAGCGGTTCGCTGTCACTGACCCGGAAAAACAAAAATAAAAAAGGGGCCCGGTCACCAGACCTCGGGAAACGCCATATTGGTATAGATATCCTCAAGGCGTGCCTTGTGTCCCCGTTCCATGTTTGCGAGCTGGGTAAAGAGCAGCTGGGTCTCCACATCAACAGCGGCCTTGGCAAACTGGGTGTACATCTGCATGGCCTCGAGTTCCTTTTTTATGGCAATGAGCAGGCCATCGAGCGGCTTTAAGTCCGCGGTCAGTTTTGGCGAAGGGAGTTCGTCGCCGACCTTGTAATCGTGGCCTGCGGCAAATTTCATGGTCCCGACGTCCTTTGCCAGAAATCCCTCGAGGAACATGCGGTGTTTCTTTTCCTCACCGGCAAGTTCGTCAAACAGCGATTTTAACGCAGGGTCTTTTACCCGGTCGGACACCGTGCGGTAAAAAGTGTAGGCTTCCACTTCGCGATCGATAGCTGTTGCAATAATCTTTTTTGCATCTTCTGCTTTCATCCTGGATACCTCCTCTTAAACCTCTTCCGGATTATTTCTTCGGGACCGGGGAAAACACGTTCTCGTAGATCATGTCGCTTCCGGTGTTTGCGAGACGGGCACGCTCTGCTTTTTCCTCGACAAATGCATGGAGCGGGAGTTCCATGTCAAGGCCCGGCACATGCCCGAACATCTTTTCGAGTTCGACCTGCTGGGCGTGCATGAAGAGGGCGTTGGGGATCTCCGACGGGCAGAGTTCCTCGCACTGGCCGCAGTTCACGCAGGAATCGGCGATATGGGCGTACCGGATCAGGTGGAACATGAAATCCGGGGGAAGTTCCCCGGGCTTTACGTACACCGGGTTTTTCGTGGTGCACTCCACGCAGTAGCAGATCGGGCAGGCAAGGATGCACGAGTAACACTTGATGCAGCGGCTGGTCTCCTCCATGATCTTCTTTAACCGCTCTTTTCCCTCGCCAAGGCTCTCGAAGTCCTTCTTGCGCCACTTGTCGCCGAGCTTGAGCATCGCGCCTTCGACTTTTCCCCGGATCTCCAGTCCCTTGGGATTGGGTGCCTCGGTTGCAATCGCGCCGGCTTTTTCTGCGCCGGCAACGAGGGCCGCACCCTTCTCGCTGCATACTTCGATAAAGGTCGCTTTCCCGGCCTTCGGGCCGATGACTCCCCAGTTGCCGCACGCAAGGTCCGCCTGGCGCGGGATCTTCATCTTGCAGCGGCGGCAGTTGGACCGTCGGCCGTAGCCGGCTTCTTCGAGCTCGTCGATGGAGATGCCCTTGTGGCCGCCCTCGTACTCGATGATGAACTGGCCCTTGTCGATCTCTTCCTTGTGGACGACGTTCGGGTCAACGCCGAACTTGTCGGCGATCATCCTGCGGGCAAGGACCGGGCTGACCGATCCCCCGCAGTTGACGCCGATCATGATGACATTGTCGAGGTTGATCTGTTTGCGCTTCGCGAGTTCATAGAACGCCATCGCATCGCAGCCCTTGACCGTGACACCGATCTTCATGTTCGCGGCGCCGTCCAGGTACTTCTTGACGAGTTTTGGGAGCAGCAGGGTACCGCAGTGGAGGGACCCGGCCGTGTTTGCAAGTTCTTTTGGATCGGTAACAAGGACCGGCTGTGCATCGTAGAGGTCGGTTCCTTTGGTGATGACAAGGACCCCGTCGACCGCTTTTGATTCAAGCGCGAATTTCCAGAGTGCGGTAACAGCACCGCCCAGTTCTGCGTGTTTCTTGATCTCAGCGTCGTTTGTCCACGCGTAGAGCATATCGCCTTTCTTTGTCATGGGAATCAGGCCTCCTTTATCTTCTCAAGTTTACAGGCACAGGCCTTGAACTCGGGGATCTTTGCAACCGGGTCGAGCGCGTTGTGCGTTAAGATGTTTGCCGCACACTCGACGAAATGGAACGGGATGAACACAACGCCCTTCTTGATATCTTTGCTGATGCGGGCGCCGATCGTGATATCTCCCCTGCGGGTGATGGCCTTGACCATTTCCTTGTCTTTGATGCCCAGGGCTTTTGCGTCCTCGGGGTTTACTTCGACCCATCCCGTGGGCTCCTCGCGCTCAAGGTCGGGCGAGCGCCGGGTCATGCTGCCGGTGTGCCAGTGCCAGATGCAGCGGCCGGTGGTCAAAAGGAGCGGGTACTCGCTGTCCGGGACTTCTGCCGGGGGTTTCCACTCGATGGGGGTAAAGATCCCAAGCCCGTCCGGGTGGGAGAACTTTTCCTTGTGCAGGATCGGGGTTCCCGGGTGTTCCTTGGTCGGGCAGGGCCAGTGGAGCGCTTCGGGCTTTTCGAGGCGGACATAGTCCATCCCGCCATAGGACGGGGTGACCTTTGTTATCTCGGTAAAGATCTCCTCGGCGCTCTTGTACGGGAACTGCTTTGCATACCCCATCGCTGCTGCGAGCTCGGATATGATCAGCCAGTCCACCTTTGCTTCGCCGGGCGGGTCCTGGGCCTTTCTCCATTTCTGGACGCGGCGCTCGGTCGAGGTCTGGGTACCTTCTTTTTCGGCAAAGCAGGCTGCCGGCAGCACGACATCGGCAAGCTGGGCGGTCTCGGTCAGGAAAATATCCTGCACGACAATAAACTCGGCATTTTTCAGGCCCTTTTCCACGTGGTGGATATCCGGGTCGGAGAGCATCGGGTTCTCGCCCATGATATAGACGGCTTTTACCTTCCCGGGCTCGTCGGCGAGGGTATTAATCAGCGTGGTGACCGTCAGGCCGACTTTTCCTTCGGCAATATCGCAGCCCCACGCATCTTCCATCTTCTTTTTCATCTCGGGGACGAGCACCGACTGGTACCCGGAGTAGACGTTTGCAAGGGCTCCCATGTCGCAGGCTCCCTGCACGTTGTTCTGGCCGCGCAGTGCGCAGATGCCTGTACCGGGCCTCCCGAGGTTCCCCGTCAGCATCTGGAGGTTTGCGACCGACTTGACGTTGTCGACACCGGTCGTGTGCTGGGTGATCCCCATCGAGTAGAGGACCGCCGACTGGCCGGACTTCCCGAACCATTCCGCCGCGGTGATGATGTCCTTTGCCGGGACACCGGTGACCTTTGCAACGTTCTCGGGGGAGTAGGTATCCTTCATCACGACTTCTTTGACCTTCTCGAAGTCCTTGGTCCTTTTTGCGATGAACTCCTTGTTCTCCCAGCCGTTTTTCAAAATCAGCTGCATGAAGCAGTTTAAGAGCGCCACATCAGTCCCCGAGTAGAACTGGAGGTGCAGGTCGGCGATCTTCCCGGTCGGGGTAAGACGCGGGTCGGCGTAGATGATCTTTGCGCCGTTCTTTTTGGCCTGCATGATGCGGCGGCCGATGAGCGGGTGCTGCTCGAACGTGTTTGTCCCGATCACAAGGAGGCATTTCGATTCGGCAATGTCGGCAATGGACTGCGTCATTGCACCGGACCCGAATGCTCCTGCAAGTCCGACGACCGTGGACGCATGGCAGAGCCGGGCGCAGTGGTCGATGTTGGGGGACTTAAGGACTGCACGGGCGAACTTTTGCATCAGGTAGTTCTCCTCGTTGGAGACCCGGGCCGATGCAAGGCAGGCCATCTCTTCGCCCTTGTAGGACTTGAATTTCTGGGCGACCAGCTGGTAGGCTTCGTCCCAGCTCGCCTCGACAAATTTCCCGTCTTTTTTTATGAGCGGTTTTGTCAGCCGGTCCGGGCTGTTGATGAACTCGTAAGCGTAATTCCCCTTGGGGCAGAGCTTACCTTCGTTTACCGGGTTGCGCTGCCATGGCTGGACACCGACAACCTTCTTGTCCCTGACAACAAGATTAAATCCGCAACCCGTCCCGCAATAGGGACAGGTTGTGGGCACGTACTTGAATTCCATTCACATACCTCTGATAATGAGACGGTCTTTGGAGCCCTATTTAAACATGATGAAAAAAGTGCCGGATTTGATGAATTTTGGTGGGTTCTGGTGTTCCGATCGTAAAATTTCGCCAGTGTACTTCCAAAAAAGTTAATGAGTTAATTTTACTTGATTGATTTTCCGGATTGCCTGTCAGGCGTCCGCGCGCCCAAACGGAACGAATCCTGCTCTTTTTTGGTAATGGTCGGTTAATCAGTCCAGGATATTCTTTCCGATGGAAAATGTGGCGGCCCGGTAAATAGTTCTCATTAACCCGGGAGGATCGTTTTCCTGCCAGGAATCACGGCGGCCGCTCCCCCGGACAGGGAAAACAGACC
>JAQWDG010000229.1 GCA_028705545.1 Methanoregula sp.
CGACATCCGCCGCCTCGATCGCGGCATCGGTCCCGATTGTGCCCATGGCGATCCCGACCGTTGCCTGGGCGAGCGCCGGTGCATCGTTGATGCCGTCGCCGATCATGGCAACCGATCCGTATTTTTGCTTTAGTTCCTCGATCGCCGCAATCTTGTCCTCGGGTTTGAGGTCGGCCCGCACCTCGTCGATCCCGAGATCCCGGGCAACGATCCGGGCGGTAACCGCGTTGTCCCCGGTAAGCATGACCGCAGCAATCCCGTTCGAACGGAGCTTTTCGATCATTGCCTGTGCCTCCGGCCGGACCTGGTCGCGGACGGCGATAATCCCGATAAGCTTATGCTCTGTCCCGACACCCATCGCGGTCTTTCCTTCGGCACGCATGGCTTCGATCCGGCCGAGGGCACCGGGACTGCGGGATGAGTCGGCAAATATCTCCGGTTTTCCCACAAGGTAACGGGTGCCGCCAATATCTGCTGCAGCTCCTTGCCCGGTCATGGCACCAATGTTTGCAGCTTCGAGGGCTGCGATCCCCTCCTGCCCTGCACGCCGGTTGATGGCCTTTGCCAGCGGGTGTTCCGAACACTTTTCAACGGAATATGCAATCTGCAGGACCTCTTGTTCAGTCCCATCGAGTGCGACAATATCGGTGACTGCAGGAGTCCCGGTGGTCAGCGTCCCGGTCTTGTCAAACGCAACCGCCCGGATCTTCCCGAGGTTTTCGAGATGGGCGCCGCCTTTGATCAGGATACCGCTCTTTCCGGCCGCACCGATCCCGGTTGCGATTGCGACTGGGGTCGACATGACCAGCGCACAGGGCGCTGCGGCGACCAGAAGCACGACACCGCGGATTGCGAACTCGTCAAACGGGATGCCGAAAAATGTCGGGACGACGATGATGACAAGGGATGCAAGGAGCACGGCCGGCGTATATTTCTTCCCGAACTTCTCGATAAAAAGCTGGGTCTTTCCTTTTTGTTCGTGGGCTTTTTCCACGAGATTGATGATCTTTGCAAGCGTGTTGTTCTCAAACGTTGCCGTAGCCCGGACTTCGAGAACGCCTTCCCCGTTAATGGTCGCGGAGTAGACGTTAGCCCCTTCGCCTTTTTCAACCGGGACCGATTCCCCGGTGACAGCGGCTTCGTTGATGCTCGATCGTCCCTTGATAATAACCCCGTCGGTAGGGATGCCGGCGCCGGGCCGGACCAGGAAGACGTCCCCGACACGGACTTCCGTTGCAGGGACGGTGACCTCGCCACCGTTTTTCAGCAGTACTGCTTCTTTTGGCGCAAGGTCAAGGAGCGCCCGGATGGAGGCCCGGGTCCGTGCGTAGGTGAGTTCCTCAACTCCTTCAGCAGCCGCGTACAGGACCACCAGCAGCGCAGCTTCATCCCAGAGGTTGAGCACGATACAGCCAAAGGTAGCTGCGATCATGAGAATTTCAACACGGATCTCGTGGTTTTCGATGAGATCTTCGATTCCTTCACGCGCCCAGTGGTACGCGCCGATCAGGATCGCTGCAACAAAAAAGATATTCTCGGCCAGCTGCGGGACGAGGCCAAGATGGCCCAGTGCCAGCCCGGCGGCGGTGACTATACAGGCAATAATTGCATTCCGCAGGGGCGGGTGGCCGTACCACGGACCGTCATATGCCCCGTGATCGCCTTCGTCCGTGCATTTTCCCGAACATCCATGACTCATTTTTTGTCTCCAAAAAAATTGTAATAGGTAGTTTTATTCCAATAGTTGATAATCAAAAGAGTAATGAAAAAGGAAGATAGTATTCAGGAGAATATCTCCCTCGACCATAACGATCTTTGCTTCTGCCCATTATCCGGGATCCTCGATGTCGTTGCGAAAAAATGGGCCCTTCTCATTATCGCGATCCTGGGAAACGAGGGGGAGAAGGGATTTAATGAGTTAAAGCGCGAGCTTCGGACGATAAGCCCACGGCCGCTCTCGGAAACATTGAAAAATCTCGAACGGATCGGTCTTGTCCGCAAACGGATCCTTGATACCTCGCCCCCATCGGTTTACTATTCCCTTACCCCGGACGGATGGGTGTTCCGGGAATACCTGATCCCGATGCTCCAGTGGGTCTCCAAAAAAGGCAAAAAAGACCTGCCGGGCTGCCCGATCCGGGCGGGGAAGCGTACGCATAAGTGAAAGTAATCGTCTGAAAGACAGACCCTGCGGCATTTCCTGTTAACAGGGATGGCAGTACCGCATCCGTTTGAGCAGGATCAGATCTCCGGCAAACGAGAAAGAAAGCTACAGCGCGCAGGTGGACTAACGCCGTCCGTGGCCCTTATGATGCCCGTGCTGCGGCTGGTTTCGCCCGCCCCCTTTCTTCTCCCGCTCTTCTTTTTCCATTGTCGGGCATTCGAGCTCCGCAATGATATCAAGCGGCTCGTCCATCTTTTTCGTGAGCCTGACTACTTCGAGCAGCCGTTCGATGCCGATGAAATGCTCGGACATCACCCGGGCAAGCGGGGAGAGCACGAGTTTTGTCCCTTCCCTGCGCACGAGCTTGTGGGAAACGAGCTCGGGAAGCACCGGTTCCATGCTTCCCACCATTGCCGTATTGATCCGGGCAAGGTCCGCCTCTTCGCCACCGCAGGCAACCGCGTTTGCCACGTACTCCTCGGAACTTGCTTCGAGGTCGTGCTCCGGCGCCACCTCCTCCATCTCCCCTTTGAGGAGTTTTAAGGCGATCTCCTCTTCCGTGCCCGGGTTCTCCCGCGAATAGCTCCCGCCGGGTTCGGCAAGGAGGACAACTTTTCCGAGATCGTGGAAGTCGGGACGGCCCGCCCGGCCGGCCATCTGGTTGAACTCCTGCACCGAGAGCCAGTTCCGGCCCATGGCAAGGGCATCGAAGATCACCTGCGAGGCCGGAAAGTCCACACCGGCCCCAAGCGCCGCGGTGGTCACGACCGCCATGAGCTTGCCGTCCAGAAACTTTGTCTCGACTTCGCGGCGTTCCTGGCTCGAAAGCCCGGCGTGGTATGCGGCAGCCCGCATCCCGAGCGCCTCTGCTATCGTGTGGCACCGGGCCCGGGAGTTCGTGAAGATGATCGTCTGGCCCCGGAACCCTTTAGAGGAAGTGTTCTTGTACTCCTCGGTCGTGAGCTTTTTGATCGTCGGGATCTTCTGCTTGCGCTCCAGGAAAAGGAGATAGCGTTCGAGTGCAACGGGGCGGTCGTCGTACCGAACCAGCTGGCAGTTGAGCTTCTTTGCGAGGAGCTTCGGGAACCCGATCGTGGCGGAGAGATACAAAAACTGCGCCTGCGGGGCGAGGTACTTGAGCCGGGCGATCATCCCGTCGAGACGGTGGCCCCGGTCCGGGTCTTCGAGCATCTGCACCTCGTCGATGACCACGGTGGCGATGTTTGCCATTTT
>JAQWDG010000230.1 GCA_028705545.1 Methanoregula sp.
TCCGGATGAGCGTGGTCTTCCCGGCGCCGTTTGGGCCGAGCAAGCCAAAGACCTCGCCACGCTTGACATCGAACGTCACCGCGTCGAGCACGGTCTTTGTGTCGAAGACCTTGGTCACATGGTCGATCTGCAGTACGGGTTTTCCGGGTGAAGAATCTTGATCGGGTATCATTGTACAATGCTCCCATCAGGTACTATCCGTCTGTGATTCGGTGTATTTTCGGGAATCGGCCATACGTCAGGGAAGGGGGGTAAAAATTTTTCAATAATAACAGTCATCGTAAATAGTTCCTTTCTTTTACGTTTTCAATACTACCAGAAATGTGTTCCGGGGAAGAGGCTCCAGCCGAAATATTTTCGGATTGTTTCTGAAAGGCGCATGTTTCAAACCGCGCCCTCACGCCACTTCGACAAAATTTCAGACATCCTGCCGGGATCATCGACATACAAGCCGACAATTTTCTTATCGTTTGTGCATATTGCAAGTATATCGGGATAGTGCGATCGGATGTATCCGTGATAGAACATCAACCCGAAAAATACGATGACCGCCAGATAATACCCTAAGAAAACCGTGAACGAAACCCGGAAAAGAGTGAGGGTTTGCCCGACGGACAGGATAATGGGAATAATTCCGGCAAGAACGATCAGCAATGCCCCCCGGAAAAACCACCGGTGCGAATGGTGAATATTTTTCCGGACCTCGATAACGGATATCGTGTCTTTTACAATGGTGACAGGCCTGAAAAGAGGCTGCCGGATGGTGATGGCATCCCGGGTAAATCCAATGCTCGCTTTTTTGATATCCTGATAAATCATCTGCACAGCGACAACGAGAATAAAGACGCTGATGAGCAGTATTCCAAGAGTAGACCCGATTTCAAAAAGGCCGTATCTCATGACGGCGAACAATCCCGCGATCGTACCGGCAAGGATAATGACAAAGAGGCGGATCGATATTCCGGTTGATCCATAATCCATGATCACGTCCTGCATTGTGTATCCGCATTCACCAAACGGTATCGATGAGACGGGATTGTCTGCCCGAAACATTCTGGAACGGGGCGCCATAGCTCTGTTCGGGCACCAGCCAAGCCACCCACGGATCACTTCTGAAACGTGCATTTTTAAGAACACCTCACCGCGGTGAAGGAATGGGTTTTTTGTCGAACATCAGGATGCATCCGGTCCTTTGCTCCCACAGAAGGATCAGGACGAGAACATACCAGGGAATGAAAGCAAATTCGGTGGCAAACGCGGGGAATGCGAGCGCACCTGCAAACGAAATGACGGTAAGCATTCCCGCAACAAGGAAAATATACCAAAGCGGGATTGAGCCGGCAATAAAGAACGAAAGAATATACTCCCCCGGCTTTGTCTTTATGGTCATTCCTTTTGCCAGCATCCCGAGACTGTTCCAGAGCCACGGTCCAAAGAATGCAAAGAACCCGAATCCTGTGATGGTTCCGACGTACATCATCAGTCTCGTGAGATCATCGCTCTGGAAAAACGCCACTGCGGGTATAGCGGCGAAAGTGAGAAAGACTGCCAGGAGCAGCACGTGGTTCCTGTACCGCTGCAGCCATCCGGTGTGTTGTGGGATTCTCTCTCTTTGAGCCGGAACACCACTGACAATTTCATCATTCAGCAACAGCGGTTGTCGCGGTAGCGCACGGGCCTGCAGGCACCAGCCCGGCCACCCGTGGACAATTTCAGAAATCCGCATAATCATACGGGAACATTTACCTCCGGTTTTTTTCCAAATCCTGGCGATAACACTCCGGTCTTTCCATAGGTATAGAGCCCGAGCGTGGCAATACCCACAACAGTCGAGCCGATGAAAATGAGGATCATCATCACCAGCATCGTCAGGATAACTGCAAACCCGGCTGATGCCGTACTCCCGGCAGAAAAACCAATGAGAATTAGGGGAATTAATACGACCAGGTAGATTACAAACACAATCAGCAATAACATCCCGAAACAGGCAACAATCTCCCCCCACGTTTTCCGGAAAACCGATAACGACTCCCGTATCGCAGGTAATACCTTCCCCTCATCCAGGACAACAGCAGGGACAACAAACATCGTCAGAATGAAAAAGACGAATATGGCACCCATTGAGAGAATGGTTACGGAAAGATTGGAGATCCAGCTGTTGATGATATAACTGCTGGCAGTCCCCAGAAGTGACCCGATAACTGCCCAGCCTGCAAGAGGCCGCAGATGATCCCCTGCCCGGGAGAGCCCCGCACTGAGGGAGATTGTCTTTCCCGAAAGGAGGGATGAGACGCATACAATTAATCCGGCCAGGAGGAAATAGGTGAGCAGGGTACTGATGAGTGCGATCGTAAATGTCAGTACAAGCCACATGAACGACCCTTTCGCGATGAGAAACACTGGGGACTGCGTGACGATATCCATTCCCGGGAACGGATTGGTTCCGGATATATACTGAAGGTAAAAGGTCGTCGCGAGACTGAAGCACATCGCAAGACCCGTCAAGAGAGAGAACAAGAGCAGTCGGGGATTCCTCACCAGGATTTTTATGCTCCCTGTTGCAATCCCGATCCCCCGGCCAATCCGTCCCGGCCTTCCGGTACCGCCACCCGGCTGGATTTGTTCCGGAGTAACCTCATGAGTCGGGAGAATTACAGCGCCGGTGTTCATGGTCTGTGCATTCGGGCACCAGCCCAGCCATCCGCGTATAACTTCAGAAACATGTGCCATCAGACAACATCCTTAATTTTTATAAACAGTTCATCTGCCATCTTTGTCGGATCGGCAGTTTTCTCAATAATTATGCCAAGTTCAGCGGCATAGTCCCAGAGCAGTTCGATGCATTCGGTGTATCGCTGACATGTGCCGCAGTCGCCGTCATGCTCGTACCATACCTGCACACCATGCTTCCGTGAGATGAAGATAACTGCAGCAGATGCAAACGGGATTGAGCGGCCGATCAGGATCCCTCGTTCGGTGTTGATCTTTTCGATTTCAATCTGGTTTGCGTGCGCCATCTCACGGAGCGTGGCATCGATCTTTTCGTCCATTTGCAACAGCGCACGCGAGATTGCCTGGCGGGAGATACCAAGACGAGTGGCAATGGCAATGTTAGTTACTCCACTCCTCCGCATCGTCCAGAACAAAAACTGCCTTTCATCCATGGGCAGAAGCATATGTCAACATTCAAGTGTTGACAATATATGCTTTCTGTTTTTGCGTTGGAGAGTATGTGACGGAATAAAAGAACCAGTTCTTCGGTACGGATTAATGCTGTACCTGTGAAAAATACGCCGGAATCACAAGAGAGGCGATCTCAAAAAAAAGTGTCAGTATTTGTACCAGCGGCCCTTGCTGTCGTACTCGCCGGTTGTCTGCTGGATCTCCACCGGG
>JAQWDG010000231.1 GCA_028705545.1 Methanoregula sp.
GTATTCTGACGTTGAAACCTCGTCCCATGAGGTCGATGGCCAGGTATCAAAATTCCGGAGGGAATGGCGACCTGTCGCTGCGGGAACCGGTTCAGGCCCGGAAGGGAGCAGACTTACCGCAGACATCCGGCGCCCATGGGGATACGGGGCGGAGGAGGAATACATGGGCGATGGGAGAGACGTACAGTCGACCGATGACGCGTCCCCGTTTCTAAAAAAAGGATACCATGTCAAAAGTCACCATCATCGGTGCCACGGGTAACGTTGGCATGTTTGCCGCGTACGCAATCTCCGGCAACCCGCATATCCACGAGCTCCAGCTCTACGGCCGCGAAGGCCGCGAAGACTTTCTCAAAGGTCTCGTCCAGGATTTTGCAGATTCGTTTGCCGCCCGGGGTACCAATATCCAGCTTACGTGGACGACAAACCTACGGGATCTTGCCGGTGCGGATGTTGTCGTCATTACCGCGGGTGCTCCCCGTGGTCCGGGTCAGGATCGTCTCGATCTGGCGCTCGGAAATGCGCGGATTATTGCGCCGATGGCCCGTACGATCGGCATGGTAGCTCCCAAAGCAAAAATCCTCATGGTGACAAATCCCGTTGACGTGATGACGTATGTCGCCCTTCACTATTCGGGCTTAAAACCCAGCCAGGTCTTCGGCCTTGGTACGCACCTCGATTCGATGCGGTTTAAGTCGCTCATTGCTTCCTATTTCAAGGTGCATGTCAGCGAAGTGCACACCCGTATTATCGGCGAGCACGGCGAAAGCATGGTGCCCCTCCTTTCCGCGACAACGATCGGCGGAATCAAGATCTCCAACCTGCCGGCGTTTGCGCACCTGCCGGTGCAGGACTTCATCCAGTCGGTGAAGTCAAGCGGGGAGCAGATCATAAAGAACAAGGGCTCGACAGTATACGGCCCCGGTGAAGCGATAGCGTCGCTCGTGAAAACCGTCCTTGGCGACGAAAACCGGATCCTGACCGTTTCTGCGTATGTAAAAAGCGAGGTTCACGATATCGGCGGCGTCTGTATCGGGGTTCCCGCCCGGATCAACAGGAACGGGGCATTCCCGGTAACGATCCGGCTGGACGAGTCAGAGGTCATCGCGTACCGCGAATCCGTTGAGAAGATACGTGCCTCGACAGAGCAGGTCATGGCAAAGCTCGAAACCGCAAAAGAGCCTGCCGCCCAGAAAAAGTCCCGGAAGTAACTCTTTTAGGAATCTGCAGGACTTTTGTTAAAAGGGAAAAACTGCGAATAAGGATGCACGATCCCTATTCTTTCAATTGAGAGTAACTTCAATAATTTCTGCCCGTTCGACACCGGGAACTGCGCCGAGTTTTCCTTCGAGCGCATCGGTCTCTCCACCGGCATCGTTGACGATGACGGCAAGCTTGAGCGCCTTGAGCCCAAAACCGATCGGTTCTTCCTTGATGTCCTGGATGCCGGGCACTTTTTCCTTGAGTGCTTTTTTAAGGTTTTCAAGGTCGACATCCGGCGACTCCGGCATGACCCTGAGGATTGCTGCAACACTCCCCATGCCTTACGGTCCCCCGAATCCGCATTTCGGGCAGACGTACGGAATACTCTGCTCCCTGCACCGGTAGCACCGGGTGATCTCAACACCGCACGACGGGCAGGCAAACGCCGTTGAGCCCTCTTCTGCAAGCGGAGCGTTGCAGGACGTACACTTCTTTTCAGACATAATTTCCGCTCCTATTGGATTCCTATACTATCTCTTCTGGTACCTTTAAAAGGTTGTACCAATACCCGTCCCCCGGACCGGTTTTCCTTCCAGCCACCGGGCAATCTTATGCGGATCCGTACCGTTCATGACAAAGGTCCTGACCCGGTGTTCCAGCACGAAGGGGAGAAAACACGGGTCAACCGTGCCCGTTGCAACGGCACGATCGATGCGGGATGCAATCTTCCCGTCGGATTCGATCCCGTCAACGGATTTGAGGACTAAAAGATCGCATCCTGTCGTTTTTGCTACCCAGGCTGCGATCGTGTCCGAGGTCACGTCCCATGAGTGGGGCAGGGGATCGTGCCTGCGGAGGGCGCAGTAGGGGAGGAGAACGGCGGTCGTTTTGGGGGCGGTTATGCGTGAATTTATCCTGAGCCCTTCGGCAGCGATCGTCCAGCCGTACTGGTCCATGGCTGCGCAGGCCATCCAGTGCGCAGCATCGGCATCGGCCGCAGATGCGGAGGAACGGACTGCATCGGCAAATACGCCGCCGCCCGGGACGATCAGGAGCGGCCGTGGAGAGTCTCGCAGGACCGGGACGATAGCAGGGATCTGTGAGGCGAGGCTGCCCCCCACTTTTACCACGAGACCCGCTGGTCGTTTGCTGTTTTTTCTCCCCTGCATCAGCATCTCCCAACAGTTATATGCCCTGATTATAAAAGGAAAGATGCCGGGTCATCTCATGCGCTGCATCTGGGTACTCATTGCATTCTGTTTCTGTATCGTATCGTGCAGCGCGGTGCAGATTATCGGGTTCTGCCCCGACCCTTACCTTGCAGACGATATGGACGAGTACATCGTAATTGCCGGTCACGGATCGCTCGATGGCTGTGCAATTTCGGACAACCATGGCGGGTTCCGGTTTCCCGTCGGTACTGCCATTGACGGAACCCTTACTGTTGCCCGGAACGGGACTGCCTATAAAACGACTCACGGGACATATCCGGATTTTGAATGGCAGTCTCTCTCCGCGGAAGTACCTGATGTGGTTTCTGGAGGAACCCTGCGGCTGGCTAACGCTGCGGACGAACTGAACCTGTACGAGAACAGCCGGCTCGTGCAGAAGGTCTCCTGGCCGGGGGATGTGAAACCCCGGCAGGGCCAGGTACATTACCTTGAGAACGGTACCTGGGACTCCCGCGTGCTTATGCTTGGCCAGTCACGTCTGGCGCCGGCAACGTTCCGAAACGCGACCGTTACCGCGTTTGTTTCCCCTGACAGTTCGCTTGGCGCCTTCACCCGCGCGGTTGACTCCGCACAGGACCGTATCCTTGTGAACGTCTACGAGCTCACGAGTGCGAATATCACGGACAGCCTCATCGGTGCGAAACAGCGGGGCGTGGATGTGACGGTCCTTCTCGAAGGCGGCCCGGTCGGGGGGATCAGCGCGGAAGAGAAATCTGCCATATGGCGGCTGAACCAGAGCGGGATCCCGGTATACGCGATGGCCACCGGGGAGAGCGGGCACGCGCCGTACCGGTACGACCATGCAAAATATGTGGTCATCGATGACCGCAGCGTGCTTGTGACAAGCGAGAACTTCGGGCAGACCGGTTTTCCCCCGGCCGGCAGGACCGGGAACCGGGGCTGGGGTGTCTGGATCGAGGATCCAAATGTCGCCGCATATTTCAGCAACCTGTTC
>JAQWDG010000232.1 GCA_028705545.1 Methanoregula sp.
TCCGTGAACGGCGCGAGCCGGTCGCCGATATTTTGGATCCGGAGAAGGAGCTCGTCCACACCGAGGCGATCGGTCGCGAGCACCGGGTCGAAACGCCAGATCACCCGCTCCTTTCCGATCCGGCGGGACAGTTCCTGGAATACCGCGATCCGCTCATCGAGCGAAAGAAGGCCGGGCTCGAACCCCTCCGGCCCGTAATCGTTGAGTGTGAACTGGAAATAATACGCAATCCCGCGTTCATCGAGGAGTGGCAGCAGGGGAAGGACCGGGCCGGGATTTTTTGTCCAGAAGACGATCGCCCGGGTCCGTGCAAACGAAACGTACTGCAAACGGCCCGAGAACGGATTCTTCCATGCAAGGTGCCCGCACCGGAGCCGGGCAAAAAACCAGTCCGCGTAGCGGGCGGGGATATCGGTGGCGCGGCTCGCCGAGACTATCACCGGCGCAACCGCCTCTGCCCGGTCACCGGCATCGGTCGTTATCGCCACCCGCTCGTCCCGCATGCCCCGCATCGTGAGGGAAGATCGGCGCACCGGCTAATTGAGCCTTTCCTTAACGGGCAACGGGACGATAAAACCGTAAAAGACCGGGCCGTCACACGCACGCGTAGCCGTGCAGGACTTTAAAAAACAACAGCGCTAAAAAAAGTATATCCCGAAATTACTTCCGGGCCTTCTTCTCTTTCTTTTCTTTCTTCTCGCCCTCGGCACCTTCAACCTTGGGGAAGAGCTCGTCAAGGGTCTTCTCGCCGTACGCGATCACGCGGGCGTTGATCTGTACGAACTCGGGAGTGATCTGGTGAGCGCGGATCATCTTGCGCTTGCGCTCGCCTTCCATCTTGGGGTGGAACCCGACGCCTTCTGCGAGAAGGAGCTGCTTTCTCCCTGCGCCCGGCAGGCTCCTCCGTGCCGGGGTACCGGTCTGGTCCGAACCACCGGTGATAAGGATCTTATAGCCTGCAAGCCCGAGCGGGCCGGCGTCTACTTCGTCCCCGATATTCTTTCCGACAAGTGCGCCTGCGGCGCCGGTACCGGCATCGACGTTGTATGCGCGGCCGGTCTTCGGGTCTGACACTACGACTTTTAACTCAACCATGCTTGATTCACCTTATGGATCATCCCGGGCGCTGCCCGGAAATATCCGGGCAGTCCGGTTCACTCTCCGTCCCCTGGGCGATGATGTACGCCTGTGCACGTGAAGTACCCATGTAATTATACTGGTACGCTATTAAATCCTCGCGTCTCCGGCCCGAAAACCGGGAGGGCTCTTATTTGCCCCAGAACGGTTCGGTCTTGCGCCGGATCGCAACGAACTCCGCGAGCACTTCCTGCGTGCTCACGTTCAAGGTCTTTATCATCTCGCGTTCGAGCACTTTGACGTGCCGCTCGGGCAGGTCCACCAGGAGGTCGTCACCCACGTTGAGCTGCCGGCCGATGGTCACGCCCTCGATCGCAACCGCGACTTCGAGACCCTCGTCCGCTTCCCGGATCGTCTCCTGCCGGAGCTGCATGGACTTTAAGTGCCCCATCTTTCTCCCGTCAAGCGTGACGAGATCCACGTCCGCCCGGAGCTTGCCGCCCAAAACCCGGACCCCGACAACCGCCGGGTTGCTCTGCCGGAACACGCAGTCCGGCATCAGCCGTATTTTGGCCGGCATCATCACGTGCTCGAACTGGGCCTTTTCCGCGATCCGTTTCTGCTCGTCGCGCCATTCCACGTACTGGTCGATAATCTGGTAGATCACCTGGCCGGAGAAGACTTTCACCTGCGTATAGAGCGGGTCTTTTATGATCTCGGACGCATCGGGCAGGATGGGCGTGTTAAACGAGAGGAGCACGCGGAGCATCGGGTTCTTGCTCGTCTCGGTCTCAATGAGATCGTGTCGGCTCACCGGGCCGACCTGCGCCCGCATCACCGGGATCTGTTTTGCCTCCAGTTCCTTGCAGAGCGCTTCAAGGGCGCCTATCGTGTCGGCCTTGATCACGACCCCCTCTTCGGAGAGGTTCACGTGGATCTCCTGCATCTCCTTTCGGATCCGGGCCGAAAGTTCGTCCATGTTGCCCCGGACCACAAAGAGCGGCGAGCCGGCGATCACGCCTTCGAGGTTCGGGGCCGAGACCTTGATCCCCGCGGCCGCGACAACCGACTTCACGCGCTCGAACCGGTCCTCGATGAGGATCTCCTTCATGGGCCGGGGCTTTAAAAGCGAGCGGACCTTTGTTGTCGCAACGCTGTCCTGCGTTGCCATCGCGATCTCGTCGCCAACGGAGAGCGTGCCGTTATACAGGATCACATCGAGCGTGGTCCCGAGGCCCCGCTCCTCCTTGACTTCGAGCACGGTGCCCTCGCCCGGCCCTTCGACCGAGAGTTTGAGCTCTTCGCCCATGTACCGCTGGGCAAGACCGATCATGATCATTAAGAGGTCCGCGATCCCTTCGCCCGTGTGGGCGCTCACCGGTACGATCGCGAGGTTGCGCTGGAAATCGGCGACCCGGTCGTAGCGGTCCGCGGAGAAACCGAGGTCGGAAAGGTTTCCCACGATCTCGTAGGTTTTCGTCTCGATGTCGGATTTGACCCGCTCGTTCTGTTTGGCAAACGTGGACTGGAAGGACTCGTCCTTGTTGATGCGCCAGCCGTGGATCCGGTCGATCTTTGTCGCCGCGATCACAAACGGCGTCTTGCAGTTCCGGAGGATCTGCAGGGCCTCGATGGTCTGGGGCTGGAACCCCTGGCTGATATCAACCACAAGGATCGCCATATCCGCAAGCGCCCCGCCCCGGGCACGCAGCGTGGTAAACGCGTGATGACCCGGCGTATCGATAAAGAGCAGGCCCGGGATATTGATCGGGATCTTCTCCATCGTGCCGCTCATCTTCCTTATCGCTTCGATGGGGACGATCGTTGCGCCGATGTGCTGGGTGATCGCGCCGGCCTCTGAAGTGACGACCGATGAGCCGCGGATCCGGTCGAGAAGAGATGTCTTCCCGTGGTCCACGTGTCCCATCACACAGACAATCGGCGTCCTGATCTTCGGCTCTGCCGCCATATCACCCACTTCCCGTTCGCACGCGCCCTGATTTTTTTAGGATTATACCAAAAGCGTCCGTGGCACGGCGTCATCAAAACGCCGCACCACTTCCTACACGAATCCTTTCAGGGCCACCTGATAACTTAATGGACGCCCTACCCTATTAATAGTCGCTCCCGGACACTCCCCGGAACTATGAGGTGATGCAGGGAAAATTCCTGTGGCCGGCCGATACATTAGGGAGTTAAATTAATCAGAGTCCACGACCAAGTTAACAGGAACATCTGCCAGGGTAGGGTAGTCTGGTTATCCTAAGGGGCTGTGGATCCCTCGACCCGGGTTCAAATCTCGGCCCTGGCCT
>JAQWDG010000026.1:0-6354 GCA_028705545.1 Methanoregula sp.
GGCATACATCGTGTATTATGGCGCGGTAAAGTCCGGGAACCTCAGCCGGCAGGCACCGTATCTTAAGGAACTGATGAAACCGGTTTTCGATCCGGTAAATTTCAACGCCCCCACATTTCCGATCGGACAAAGCGGCAGAGAACCCGGTATGCAGCAGCAAAAGCCAACAGATCTCAGCGACATAACGGTCTGCCAGTTCGGGAATTCCGATGCCATCCATACGCCAAACGGATCGTTCGGCTACCCGGAAACAACTGCTCTTTTACGTACCATAGCCGATGAATCGAACGCGGACCTGAAAAAATACAATTATCCGCAGGGCCCTCTCCTTGGCGTCGGGTACGGCAGTGACGAAATGGTTGTCTCGGTTCACAAGGACTGGGACGTAAACGACTCCGTCATCCGGGAAATGTATGCCGTTGTCGAGCGCCACGGAGAACAGCACGGTGTCAGGAACATTCCCTGCCGGTTCGTCGCTATGGGCGTGCTGAAACTCGAGTCATCGGCTTTTGAGGAAGACCCGGCACGATGACCGGGATCCATTGATGGCCCGGACGCCGGGCCGGATCGGGAGCAAGAACGGTACTGGGTCAGGTATTTTTCCCGGAATCTGAACAAACAACGGGTCTCCGAAAAGATCTGCCGCGGGAAGTGAGCCGGCAGGTGCATCGCTTTCCGGGGGAAACTGTCCGCCCGGGCCGGCGGAGGATGGTGGATTTTTGAAGGATGAAGTGGGATGGCGGAAAAGGAGCACCAGCCCCCGTGAGCGTCACACAATGGAGAATGTCACTCCGCCGCAATACCCCCTTTCACCCTCATCCATCCAACGATACCTCCCCCCACTCCCCTGCCAACGGCCTCTGGAAAAAACCCAACACCGCACGGATGATCCCCGCCGCATCCGGTGAAATGCTGATTCGGGAATCCCTCCCATTTCTGCTAATGCTGATAATTCCATCCATCACCAAACGGTTCGTGTGCCATGTGACCGATGGTCCCGTGATCCCGACCATCTCCGCGACCTCTTTTCGCGTGATGCTGTCAGGAGAGGCAGATATTGCTTTCAGGATCTTCCGGGTCGTGAAGTTTCTTAAGCTGATGAAAATACTTTTTTCCAGGTTATTCCACCTGCCATTGTTCTCGAAATACCCGGAAGAGATGGATGCATCGTATTTTACAATTTTCATCTTTAATTCAAGGATATGAAGATGGTACTGTAGCACTCCCTTTTTTATTCCTGTCATTGCGTTCAGGGTGCTGAAACTGATCCCCGGGTTTCCTGCAATAACTTCATGGATTAGCCTGCGGTTATTGTTGTAGAAGATTACCGCCTCGTCGATTTTCCTGTATCCAAGATACACGAACAGTTTGAGAGCAAGGAGGAGATCGATCAGGTTCATGAGAATCGGAGAAATGGAAAGTGCAGTGAATACAATCATTGCACGGGGCGTCAGTTCGAAGAACGAGATCTCCTTGCTGGCATCTTGGACGGGACCCGCGTCGATACCGTATGCCGGCTGGATGATAAAGTCTCTTGCCTGTACGGTACCCATGCAGGAAATGAGAAGGATACCGGCGACGAGCGCGAGGATCAGGACTCGGGCCCCGATTTTCATCAGAAGTTATGTAGATTAAAAAAAATATCAGGTTTGTGTTTTGTCAAAATCAGACGGTAAAAGTATAACTTTGCGATCCGCTTACCTGCTCCCCGTAAATCCGGAATTCCCAGATCCCGGAAGGAAGGCCGGAAGGGTTCGAAATGTGCAGGTATATTCTTGCATTATCAATGCCATCGGAAGCATCGTTAAAAGGGCCGAGGCTCCCGTTGGGTGTGGAGATCGACAGGGTAAGGGAATCGGCTGTGTCGCCCCAGTTCAAGTCGGGGACTACCGCAGTAGTACCGGGTGAAACATACCGGAAATAATAATCGCTCTCTCCCAGCGTGATCATTCCTGAACTCATTGGATGGATTGCAGAAGGTAAATTCAGGTTATAGGCCGGGTGGACCGTATACCCGTTACCCGTGTTGTCGACATTCTGTGCAACAACTCCTGGCACGAGCGCGACCGCGCATACCAGAATAATCAGGCATATGCCGGATATCTTCATGCTATCACGCAAGGGACTCTGGCACCCGGCACTTAACGTTTCTAGTACAACAGTCTACCGATCCAGAGACCGGTTGATGATTGTACCAGAGATATAATATGCGCTGGAAAGGACGCCTCCGTGTGGACAGCCGGAGGCTGCCCGGAAAAGAAGGACGGGCCCGACCCGGATCGAATTACGGCCGGACCCGGTCCCGCCCGAAGACATGAGAATGTTCTCTTCTGTTCTATGAAGGTCTTCCCATGCCGGCGAGTGTAGCACATGTGAAAAACGGAGGAAAAAGAATGAACATACACAAAACATTTGTCGTCCTGCTGGCATTGTTGCTGGCAGCGATGGCGATGGTGCCGATGGTGAGCGCTGAAAGCAGCGAACCCGGTGTGACTACGCAATATCTGTCCCCGCAAGAGGGTGCAATGTTTACAGGTGCCAATCCTGAAAAGGATATCGGGGTTGGCGGGATGCTGAAGACAAGGACCGCAGTTCAGTCTGTGAAATCGGCATTTGCAGCTGCTGATGCCCCGCAATGGAGTGCGTATACGGACCTTTGGAGAAACTGGTTGTCGGCAAGTCCCGTATATTGCGATGCATATTCCCGGTCAAGAACCAGTTCCGGTTCAGCATATGACATTAACAAAATTGCCGTGCGGGAACGTGTCTGGAGGGATGGTGCACTCTACAATGACCAGCCCGATACACGGTATAATTCTGCAGATGCACAAGTGAATTACCAGTATTCGGCTGTGTATACCGGCGGTACCTGGACCGCTCAATCCGATCACACCTTCGAGCTTTCAGGATATTCATCCTGGTATCCGGTCACAACCGATACCTTAACCTAATCTTTTTTTAATTCCCGGTGAAAACCATGAATAATCCTATGCATAATATGAAAGTATTTCTTTATTTCGCTCTTTTTGGTTTTTCTTTCATCCTTATTGCCATAGGTATCTCGGATATTCCCCACGCAGAACAATCGCCCCTCTGGTCAATGTCCCTGAATCAATCAGATAATGGTACGACCTATTCGACAACTTATGACAGGAATCAAGTATCGGAAAGTTTTGGTGTCGGTATTTACCCGGGGCCGGAAAGGCAATATGAATCGAATCAGACTGCGTTAAGGAGAATTAATCAAAATGAGCCATTTGAAGGATACCTATGGGTGAACAATCAGATGACCAAGGACAGCGATTTTCTCGTTTTTGGTCTCCTTGATTACCAGCAAATCCCCTTTGAATTCAATAATTCCGATTCAGGAATTCACCACACAATTCATATGGCCCCGTTCGAGGAATCATTCTTCCATTTCAGGCTCCCTCCCATGACGGAAGGAAGCCATGATTTCGAAATCTTCCTTGTCATGAAGCCGGATATGCATTCCCTCAACGAATCATTCAGGCTCAGTACGGATCAGGCACTACTCGGGAGCCGCCGGGTGAATATTATTGTGGGAAACGCTTCAGTGTTTTCTGCACCGTCCCTGAAAGACTATGGCGGTCCTGCAATATCCTGCGGTTCCGATTATGTTCTCAACGATGGATTACTTGTCACGGCAGAACCCTGTGACACCAGAGCATTGCTGTCTGCCAACGTAACACCGGACGATCTGTTTGATTATTCCATCAATGTTGCAGCAGATAACAACTACCCGGTCTCCATCGCAATCGTTCCCCTGCTCGATTATTACCAGGTTCCCTTTGCGAAAAATACGAATGACCGGGTGGCTTTCTTACATCTCAATTCCGGAGAGAAATCGGCGATCCCGGCAAACGTTGTTGTCCCAAAGGACGAGGGCGTTCATGAACTCATGGTACTCTGGATACCCCGGCCGTATCATTCCATCGATGATGATGCCCGGAGTGTCGCGCAATATCATCAGTGGCCATGGTCTGAACCAAGTATACGGGTTGGTCTTGATGTGAGATCCGGTTTTCCGGCACCTGAAGCCACGAGGGTTTCCGGAATTCCGCCCGTGAACCCGACTCCCCTGAAAACCTCCGCCCCCGATACTCCGGTTTCGGGTATAGCGTGTCCGCCGGCCCTGAATCAGATTCCTGAATGTCCTGAACCGGGGAAAAAACTGCTGTCGGTACCTCCTGAAATCTATACCCTCAACAATCCCGATACCCCTGCACCTGCAGATTATGCAGCCATACCGGTGAATTATCCCGGTTACTCGATAAATTATAGGTAATTGCAAAATATCCGCCCCCGGAAAACCCGGAAGATGGGATGAATAGAACGAAAACTGGCAGGATCGGAGGACGGGGTTATGGAATTAACGGTATTGTCGACACGCTCCTGCCATAGTGACGGAATATCTGGTATACCCGCGAACCAAAACTGACGTCAGTGGCTTTTCAAAACCGTAAACCTGGATGAGGATAGGGTCAGTGACATAGATCCCGAGTCAAATTAAACATAATATCAGTACCGCGCTGGCTTTTTTTAGGGGCGGTACAACCCGGGACCTCGTTGGAAAAAAGAGCAACGGGCGTGCCGCTTCCCGCAAAATAAATCCGGTTCGGCAGAATATCTGGGGTGTTGTAGGTAGTATTGCCGGAAAGATCAGACTGCTGAACCGGGCAACTCATTCCTGCAAAAAAACAGTACAATCGTTTTTACATCCTGCCGGACCTGCGTGACCTTCAGCCTTCTCCACTAGTGCAGGATTTGTGCCGTGGCCGGAAACATCAGACACGTTCCGTAAATATTCTCTCATAAAACAACCGGTAAACAAACAGGCCAGAGCCGATTTATAATATCACAGCAAATCCCGGCAAAAAAGAAATCGTGTGCCGTGATTTTTTATGAAGTTTCCAAAAATTACCCCGGTCATTGCAATCGGAAGCCTTGTCATTCTCGTCGGGCTAGCCATCCTTGTAATATACTCCCCCGTCCCGTGGATGCTCTACACGTTCCAGCACCAGCCGAATCCCGATGCCGTCTGCATTGCTCCTCCGGCAGATGAACGGACGATGGACAAGCTCTGGGAAACGATCGTAACCCGGACCGGCATCGATAATGGTTCGGCAGCATTGGACGACATGCAGGTCCGGCTCGGCCCGGATGGATCCATTGGAAGCCTCGTGTTCTCGTTTTATGCGACAAAAGACCGGAACTGGGAGAATTACTATGCAGACCTGCGCTACGATCCCGATACCTGCGGCATCCTGAGAGTCCATTCATACCCGGTTGTACCCCCGGTATACGCCACCGCGAATCCCCGACACCCAAAAGAGATTCTTTCCGAACTTCCGGCACTCGATCTCTCGGCATTTGGCTTTTCTGGCCGGCCGGTATTTCTCATGACCGGAGCCAGCAGGGAAATAAACGTGACCTACTCTTCACAATTCTGTTCCAATATATTCCTCTTAAAAAACGGCACCATCATTCCCCTTGGGCGGGTCGTGCGGCACGATACCGTGGCCGATGTCACGCACTGGCTAATTTCCCCGGAAAACTGCATTGATATTCCCGGGTACGGTCAGGACTGTACCGGGGGCAACGGGATCATTGTCTTTTCGGCGGACCGGATGGGAAATGCCGAATACGTCCCGAGTGCCACCGGAGTTACGCAGCCGCTCACGCTCCATGAATGCCCCCGCGGGTCCGTAACGGGTGAGTCATGCTCGAAAGAATTGTGGGGGACAAGCTGCACCAACTGGACAATCAGCGCCCCGGACAATTGTCCCGGTTGTGCTGTGTCGGGGCAGACCTGCAAAAGTTCTCCCTGGAGCAAAACTACCTGCACCAACTGGACAATAAACGCATCGGGGAAATAGACCGGGCTCCAGAGCCCGGATAACCTGTAGAGGATCTGGCTAGAAATCGTTTATATAATGAGATTCATACGGCGTGTACCGATAAAACCGGAAAATACTATGAATCCAGATAAAGCAGATCCCGTTTTTGCTGCCGCGGGACCGGGCAGGCATTACGAGACGATCCGGGAAGTATCGCCTGCGGTCCGGAGTCCTGTAATACAGCTGCAGCGCCCGGATGTGCAGGACGGTTTTGGGACAATACCCGATGCCGGCTTGACAGGTCGCCGGCCGTCCACCGGGTGGATGTGGCCTGCGGAAAAAACGGGGCGGGGATGTCCGGAACACTGTCGGATACGCGATTTCCTCTCGCAAGACACTGATGCCGCATGAATGCACGCGATTTTGCCGGTATCCTTTGCGGTATTTTCCTTGCCGTATTTGCCGGGTGGTGCCTGATCGCAGGTTTCGGGGCGCT
>JAQWDG010000026.1:6454-14129 GCA_028705545.1 Methanoregula sp.
CGGATACGCGATTTCCTCTCGCAAGACACTGATGCCGCATGAATGCACGCGATTTTGCCGGTATCCTTTGCGGTATTTTCCTTGCCGTATTTGCCGGGTGGTGCCTGATCGCAGGTTTCGGGGCGCTGGGGATAGCCGGCCATTATACGATATATCCTGCTCCCGATAGCAATGCGGTTGCGGTATATTCCCGGGGGATCACGCTCGATGTTCCGCTGCCATCGTCACCTGCAATAGTACCGCAGTACCGGGTGGCTGCCGTGCTGCAGGATGCGGGCGGAAACGGTACAGGATCCGGAGTCAGAACGCAGATTCCCTCTGTTGAGGATGCACCCGCGCTTGCCGGAAAAGCGCTCGAACCGTACGGTGGTCTTCCCGCCGATGCAGTCCTTGAGAAAAGCGATCGGGTGTTTGGGTATGAATACGACACCAAAACCGGGACGGCCATAAAACAATACCCGCAGTATACACAGGTGATGTATCGCCAGTACGTCAACGGTTCGCTGGTTATGCCATCGCAGGTTTCTGTCGCGCTTGGCGAAAACGGGACGCTTTTGGATTACTCCAAGGACTGGTATGTCCTGGAACCTGCCGGCGAGATCCCGGTGCTTTCTGCTGAGGAAGCGCTGGAAAAACTAAAAAAACAGGATCTCTTCATCCCCCTCCAATGCTGTATTACCGATAGAACCATAACGCAGGTCCAATTCGGTTACTACATCACCGTGCACAGCCCGTATATCCGTGAAGAAAAACCCGTGGACACCTGTACACCGGTCTGGGTTTTTTACGGAATTAAGCCGGGTACAGGCACCGGGGCCTTTCCACTCTATATCAATGCCACGAGGGGATGAATGATTCATGACTGAAAACGATGAAATGTCCGGAAAACCGAATCCGAAAAATCCAGGAACAGATACAGGAAATCTTCCCGAACAAGAAAAGAGCAACCCGGTTCTTATCGCAGTGTGCTGCATCATCATTGCTGTCGGGCTTGCGATCCTCTTCATCGGTCCGCGAGTTGGTTTCCTCGCGGGTACCTGCGGTCAGGACGAGATTCCGATGACCTTCACTAATATGGACGCGCCGACCTATGCCATGAGTCTCCTGTACGAGTTTGGCGAGCCTGAACCGGCCGCGCCCCCTCCAATGCCACATATGATCGATTACCCTTTGCGAAAAGATACAATCGATGCGCTTTTGGCCCGTGCGCAGGTCAACGGCTCCGACAAATCAATCATTGGGATGTATGAATTTCCCGGCTCCTGCCTCCTCCTGGTAAACACCGGTGAGAACGTGACCGAAATCCTTGCCATAAACGACAGTATCCGGACCGTTACGCTCGTCCCCTACAATGTGGGAAGCCGGCAGCATGGGTACGGGGAGCCTGCGTATTCACTCCCCCTCCCTTCAAACACCAGCGCGGGGAATACCGATGCAGCACTCGGCTGGTGGCCGATGACTGCAGAGATCCATAAGCCACCGGTCTATCTTTTATCCACGGGAACCACCGACACGATCCGGCAAATCGATCCTGTCCTGCCGGGAACGGTAAACGTGACCTGTCCCCTTTACATCGTGAACAAGACCCGGACAGATACCTTTCACTCCACCAAGGGTACGGAAGAATTTTCCGTGACCACAACCGGGACGTTCTATGTACTCTATGGGCAGCGGGTGGAACACGTTACCTATGATTCGGCCATCACCAATTCATCCGGCTGGAAGATCTGTTTTGATCGGATGGGTATAACCATGAACGGGCCGGCAGCGGAACTGCGCCACACGGTAAAACTTTCCCGGTCTTCGGAACGGGTGCTCATCGGATACCTGGGAGTTACCGGGCCCTTTATCCAGATCCCCGAAACCCTGGGAAGCAGCACGGTTCAGTGGATCTCCCGCGACGGTGCCGGGTGCAGTTGCTGACAAGAGAATGAAAAAGATGAAACAGTATTATTTCGGGCTGATTGCGGTGTTGCTGCTTGCAGTCCTCGCGGTATCTCCGGTAGCAGGAGGGTCGAACGATACGTGGGATCAGTCCTATTACCTGACGCACAAAGAAACCCTTGCCGGGCAAAGAGACATGTCCCGGTTTAACCCGGTTGTGACGCCCGTGCCCATCCAGACCATGAATGCAACGACAGCCCGACTCTACCCGGGCATGATGGCGTGCGGGAGCAGCGGATGCATCGATACGAAACCCTGCCCGTTCCCATTTCTCCGGTGCAGTCGTCCGCTAACCGTTATGGTTGCCTACAACGTAAACGAGTCCCGACCGGAAGTGCCCGGCCCGGTTGCCGGTATCAGCATTGTGGGAGGACCGTTCTTTGAACCAGTGAACCTGTACCGGGCCGGAACTCCGGATGTTATTCTTCCGTTCGATCTTCATGCAGGGAGTGTGCCATGAACATACCTGCCGGTATTGTAGCGTTTGTCGTGCTTGCAGGTTTTATCCTCTGGGCAGGATGCATGTCGGCACCTCCCGCTGATAACCTGACCGCTCCCGAAATTGCCGGACAATACGTACAGGCGCAGGAGAATATACAGGATTTTTCGGCAACTGCCGAGATTACGGGAGCAACCGGTCAGGTTATGGATCGCGTACAGATCCAGAAAAAAGCCCCGTACGATTCCCGAATCGAGTTCCTTACTCCCGGCAGCGAGGCGAACGGAACTCTTGTGGTAACAAACGGCACGGTCATCTGGTGGTATTCGCCCCTTCCAAAGACCGTCCGCATTACCCGGCATTTCGATCCGAATGCCACGTATTTTTCCGGGTGGGATTACCCGGGGATGATCGCGCTCCTCTTTACAAAATATCCCGGCTCGTACATGCTCAACGGCACCGAACGGCGCAACAACACTTATGTCGTGGATTTTTCCGCGCCTGCCGGAGAACCATTCACGGTCCTTCCCGACAATTACCAGAACGCCCGGGTATGGATCGATGCCGGTTCGTGGATGCCTGTCAGGATCGTCCTGTATAACGAGACCTGGCCGGCGCCCGTGACCGTGGAATACCGGGATATCCGGGTGAACAGCGGCATTCCCGACAGCGTGTTCGTTTTCGATCCGGATAACGTGCCGAATCCGCCAAAAGAGATCAGGCACCACGACCCGGTGCTTTTCCTGTTCTCACTTGAGGATGCCTATCATGTCATGGGAAGCGATCTCGTCATCCCGGGATATTTCCCGGCAGGGTACGCGTATAGCGGTGGATACCTGATGGGCGACGGGACGCTTCAGCTCTCGCTTGTCAAAGATAGCGATTCGATCGGTTATATCGATTCACCGGTTGTCGGGAGACCCTACGGGGAAATTGTCGACGGGCCGGTTACAGAAATCCCGGCGAACGGAACTATCGGTGAATTCCGGCAGGGCAAAGACCAGAACCAGCTGCAATGGATCAAGGGCGGCCATGCCTATACCCTGACGGGAAGGCAGGACCAAAAGGAGCTGGTAAAAATGGCAGGATCGCTGGTGGAGGTCAACGATACCCTGATGAAGACACTGCCCTGGAACGAGCCGAAGATGGCCGAACCCCTCGGTATTACCGAACTGACTTCGATCATCATGCCGGAGTCGTGGCTCATCAACCACAACACCAGCGCTACACCGGGCATTGTGGAGATCCGGCTGCCCGCGCAGGAATTTTCCCGGGAGTTCGTGAACGGCACGGTTTACCCGGATTACCGGATTTACCGCAGCATTGCGGCGGACGAACGCGTTGTGCTCTACCAGATCCCGAACGATATGTTTCGGCGGGATAACCCGGATCCGAAATACGTCAGTATCGACCGGCCGGATTCTGTCTTCCGCTCCTATCCGAACCTGACGGCAGTTTTTTTGGACCAGTGCAAACATTACAAGATCCCCTGCCCGGCCGGGAGCGTGACCGCACATGGATAAAGTCCTGTGGCTGATCGTCGCGGCGCTTGCCCTTATTGTAATCATGGGATGTACAGGACTCTGGACTCCCGGACCCGGGGGTTCGCACACGGGTTCTGATCTCCTGGTTCACGGGACAACTCCTGAAAATACGCTTACAATACCACCGGACAGCACAGCCAGCCCGGCTGCAGACAGGCAAAACACATCGATCAATGCTGTTGAAGAAAATTTGGAAACAATGGCGATCCAAGGCATCGCACCTCCGTGCAGGGATATCCAGAAGAACTGCGATGTTGTGGGGCCGATACCTGCCGGGACCTACACCAGAACCGAACTGATCGGAGCAAACATGGTGCCGGTCGAAACGGCGCGGCAGCTGGCACGTATCGCATGTACAGGTGGGAACAAGACTGGCATATCCGGCAGCCAGAATATTTACCTGAACGCATCGTTCAACGAACCCGTCACGGTGTACGATATCAGCGGCACGAGACTGTACTATCGGTTTTCTGCCGGCAACGAGACCGGGAACTGCACGATCTTCGTCAAGGCAAACAAACTACTGGGTTCGCCCCTCTTTTTGGTCAGGTCCGATCCGGACTGCATGGACGATATTGGACTGCAGACCGCAACAGCAGATAAAACCGTACTTGCCGATCACCCGGGGTATCGTATCGAGTCATCCCTGCCGATCTTTTACCGGGACGATCATGAAGGAATTCAGTATCTTCTGGTAAACCCGGAAACGAACGCCCGCGTAACCTCCGTGCTGGACCTCTGCACGTTTGCCGATGTGACAAAGAATGCAAGATCCCTCTTTTCACCGGTATCCGATACTGAATATGCCTCGCTGTTCGGAGAATACGAGCACCGGCTCAGTGAATGGGAAACGGAAAATCTGACGATATTAAACGGAGTGTCCTCATGAAACAGGAATACGAACACCCCCGGATACTGTCGCACTATACAGCAGTATTTACCCTTACTGCCCTTAGTACCGTTCCGTTACCGGCTGACCGTGATGCGGCCGTTCCTTATCTCATACCTATCGTAAAGGATACCGGTACCGCAACTATTGACATTGGTCTTTTCCTTTGTCAGATCTTTGGGATATCCTGTCGCAATCCAGAGGAGGATCTGAAAAATGACGACTCTTGCTGACAGGCTTAGAAAAGAATGTGTCATTATAACGCTGCTTGCAGTGTGGGCAGTGATTATTCTGTTCGTACCTGTACGTATGAGAATACCCCCATCAGGGCTGACCGACCCGGGCCTCATCATCCTTTACGTGCTCCTGATCGTATCGTTTTCAGTGCTGGTTTCCGTGATCCCTGTCGTTGTTATCTTTACCGGATGGTACAGGGGAAAACCAATCGTTGCCGGTCTTTTCGGATTCCTCCTGCTGCCGGCCATTGCAGTTACCGGATATCTCGTTACTCCCGGGAAAGCCCCCTATGGAGTCGTAACGTTAAGCGGTGCACTCGTCTTTCTGGTAATCCCCTCCATCCTTGCCGGATGTGCAGGGTATTGCGCGGCGCTGCGAACGAAATCCGCTCTTGCCGCGGCGATTGTCATGGGCGGAGTATGGGTAGTGATCATGATGCACGCATTCAACTAAAAAGGTGGACGATGACCGATGCGGTAAAACCACAGCAACAACGATCTTCCCTGTCCGACGCTATGGCGTTTTATAAGATGCCGGCTGCCTGCCGGCTCACGAACCGCAGTTGTACCAGCAAAAAAAGAGATACAGCAATGCGATTACGAATCCTTAAAAAAAAGTGCAGGGCCCGGGTCCTGGTAATCCCGGCAATTTTTACTCTGGGTTTCATCACGCTCATTCCCGCGGTGTCGGGTGCCGGGGAGACACGGCAGGCATTCCCGGAAAACGATACGACAGGATACGTCCCGGTCGAGGTCATTGTAATCGATCCGACCGTCAAGGCAGCGACACCGGATTATAATTTTCTCGTGCTGGACGATGAAGGAAAAGCAAATTGCCTCCGCGATCTCAACACAGGTTTCGATCTCCTGTACGCTGCCGACCCAAAAAAAGATGCAAAATATGCTGCACTGGTCGCGGAGCTGAACGCGATCTGGGACAAGTACCCGGTCGTATCGGAAACAAAACCGGGAAGCGCCGGGTATCCGACTTATGGCGGACCGGAGACCACCATCCGGTTTGCACCGTCCGTTACTGAAACAAAACTTACCGGTGACGAAAATGCGGCCATCCGCGAGAGTGCGGCGATCATGAATGAGGCATACCAAAAAAGCCATCCAACGCAGCCGACACCGCTTCCTGCCGCACTTATGATCCCTGCACTTACAGTGGCAGGAACATTCATTTTTCATAGAAAGGAGGTAAAAAAAAGAAAAAATCCCCGTGGATCGTAATGCTTTGTACGCTTGTGCTAATCTGTTGTTGTACCCAGATCGCCAGTGCAACGCCGCCGCCTCCGGAATACCGGGTCACCTATCTCCTGCCAAATCCTGTCGGTCCTTATTACAACCAGTCCGTCAATTTAGGATTTCTGGTAAGTTCGCCTCATAATAGCAAAGGCGCTTTCCCGGCATTTCCCCCATTGTCAGAATACCGGGCCTCCCGTAATTTTACCTATGCAAAAACCGGCGATCCCTACTTCTCGGAGGTCTGGTATTTCGACAACGGAGATTCGTTTGCAGCAGGTCGCAACGAACTGATGGCTTATGTACAGGAACACGGGACTATCTCTCCGGTGACTCTCGACCTGTCAGAAGATCTTGCACGGACCGGCGATCCTTACATCGCCGGGCTGAACGCAACCCGGGTTAATGCCACCGCGTACCGGGCAAACGATACTTCCGGGTATTTTATTGTCTTTTCCACGGATTTCTTCCCGGGTGAGAATTATTATATCGCGTATTACGGAACGGCCGGGAGATCCGATCCAGGCAATGCAACGCCGCAAATCAAGACGCTGATCATGTCCTGTTTCCCGGGTTTTGTGGACGGCGGGGCATATACGTTTGATCCGGTTTTACCGCTAACCACGACTACATCCCAGACAGCGGGCCTGTCTTTTTTTGCAGCAGCTTTTGCCGTTATGATCAGTGCCGCCGTATGTTTCTTTGGGAGGCAGTAACATGGGCAAAAAACCTGTTCGGGAAACCCTGATGGCCGCTCTCTGTGCGTACCTGGTGTTCTTCCTCTTCCTTTCCGCCCTGATGTTTTCATTTGTATTTGTCATAAACTGGGAGGCGTGGTTCTTCGGGATCAAACTGGACGGATGGCTTGCGGGACTGTACCTGTCCGCAACAGCACTTGCCGCGGTGCTCCTTGTCGTCCTGTTCCTGAAATACCCGCACCGATCGTTTACAATCTGTGCGGCATCTGTTGCCTACTTTGCATTTGTGTATATCCTGCCGGTTTTTTCCCGGCAGGCAAACCTGCGCAGCGCTTTCGGCTGGACGATTTTCTGGATAGAATTCGTCCTCTACATTGTCATCCCGTCAATTGTTCTTGGGGCATATGCGATACTGGGCCGCACAAAAACCGGGTGATCGGCATGAACGCACCGGGCCGGGAAGATGCCCTTACGTGGGTAGTTCTCATTATCGGGATCGTCCTGTTCCTCGTACTGGCATACGCGACCGTAATCCTGTGGAATGCGGCTAACCCCGTACCTGTAGTTCCAGAGCAAAAGATCCCAGAAGGACAGGCAGTCGAAACGGCTGTGGAACATTTCATAAACCTCTACGGATTTTCCAATACAGACTGCCTGGAGGGTTCTGTCCGGATTTCCGC
>JAQWDG010000233.1 GCA_028705545.1 Methanoregula sp.
GGAGATTGAAGGGGAGGGGGATGGGTTGTACGTAGGGGGGGACGGGGAGCGGGGAGGAGAGTACTTCATTGTTGAGGGGGATCCCCTGGCGAACTCAGACGCCGCCCGCATCGAGGGGCTCGTCATCGAGAGCGATTGTGAGGGGGTGGCTGCGGCTGGAGATGGGTATAGGTTCGGGGAGGCTGCTGCATGGGGGACGAACCGGCTGCCTGTGGCGGTTGCTGGAGGGGTGGAGTAGTCTGCGAGTTTCACCGATAGGGTCCCCTCGGTGAGCGCCCTTGAGTACTGGACTTTCACCGACCCGGCCACCTCTGACCCCCAGGTGCCGAGGAAGCTGTCGAGGTTCCGCTCCGCCATGATCGCCCGACCGACCCGCACCGGGTTCCGGCTGGTCTTCATGACATCGATCGCGAGCTTCTCCGCGAAGTAGTAATCTGCGATATCTTTGATACGGCCGGGTTTCTTCGGCAGGAGACGGCCGGAGAGGATGAGGTTTGAGCCGTCAACGTGGGTAGACTCGATCGTCGGCCGGAGCTGCATCGACCCTTCTAACTTCCGGGTTGCCTGCTCGGAGAGTGTGATGGTGTTGATGCCTTCCCGGGTCTTGACGAGGTTCTCTCCTTTGATGCCGAACGCGATGTATTCTGATGATGCTTTGGGGGTGAACTGCCGTTCTGCGGCGGCGGTCTCCATATCGTGCAGGTCAAAGAGTTTTTCCCCGGTCTTCTTGACGAGCACCCCTGCTTTCCCCTCCGGTGCGACGACCTCCCGGCCGGCTGCCCGGTTGATGTCGGTGACGATCCGCTTTTGGAAGTTAGTTGTGCTCTTGACCTGAATATCGAAGTCACGCGGGACGCGGGAGAGGCCGACCTTCCCGGCCTCCTGTCCGATGCCCCGCTGGATCACACTACCATAGAGCTGCGCGCCATCGTCCCGGAGCGCGGTTGTGATCACCTTCGAGACTGCCTGCGGGTTCGGGATCCCGTGTTGCTTGACGACTTCTTGAACGATAGGAGATGCCTGCCGGAGCGAGAGCCCGGAGGATTGCGTGACGGTGCGGATGTTCCGGGCGAGGGAGATCCGGGCGGCCTCTTCTCCGCCGAGAGCGCCCTGTACGATCCGGGTTTCGAGAGGGGTTGCGGGGGTGAACCGCTCGGACCCTAGCGCGGCCTCGATCCGGATCCGGGGAGTGCCGCCGGTGAGGTGGACTCCTTCGGCCGTCTTCCCGAGCCCGATTAGGGGCCGGAACCCGACGACCCCGCCCCGGCTTGTCTGGATGCCGAGCGAGGTATAGGACTCGGTGGGGAATACTGCCCGCCCGATCCCCGGTCGGATAGGGCTTGCGCCGGCGGCTTTCCCTGCGCCGTGCGTCACCAGACCCATCCCGACGAGTTCCCCTACTGTCCTGCCCGGGTTGTCCTTGATCCCTTTGCTGATACCTTCGGCCTGCATCACCAGGCCGCCGGCGGCGTGCATCGGGACCGTGGAGATGTCCCGCGCACCCTCCCGGGCGAGGCGCTCGGTCCCGGCGGGGATCATGCCGAGGAACTCCAGGGCGAGCCCGGGGGAGGAGACCAGGCCGACGCCTGCCTGCCCAACGGTTTCCCAGGCCCCCCGGCCCTGAAGGCGCGGCTCTACAAATCCGGCGTATCTGTCGGTGACGTTGGTTTTGTAAGTATCTGCGAGTCCTTTTGCGATCTTGTAGATCGGGTAGGTCGCCATTGATTCTGTGGGGTTTGATATCGGGCGGTTCGCGCCGGTCGGGTCTCCGCTCCGGTGTGTGGGGGTTTCGCCTTTTTGGGGGACATACACCTCCTTGGGCCTCGTTTTTGTTTGCTGCGGGGCCGGGGAGGGGGATCGAGAGGTGTTGGTCCCTCCCCCCCCGCTGGCGGGTTTCTGCCCGGTGACGTTCTGATAAGCCTGTTGGCCGCTCTTCTTAGCCCATCCTGTCAGAAAATCAAGAATCCCCACGGCACCCACTCCACATAATTAGTGATAGTAATGTTTTTATAGTTTATATATGTGCCGTAGTAATATAAGTGAGGAAAAGAACGGGTTTTGCGTTTGGGTTCGTGAGAAACGAGGGGTATGGGATTGAGGGGAAGAGGTGAATCATCGACCGACAACCCTATACGGCTACCCCTGGCCGTATGAGATAGTTAGGGCGTCAGAGATATATGTTTTTCGCGGCGCGATTCGTTCCCTGTGGGGGATTAGAGGAAAGAGGGTTTCTCTGAGGGAGGGGTTTTGGCGGGGGTTGTTTCTCCGCTGCCGGTTGTCGATGAATATATATATTTGGCAGGAGCATTTGAGGTATCCTCAGAAGAGGTGAATCGAAAATGAAGAATGAAGAGGCAGTATCCCTGGTCATCGGGGTTATTTTGATGGTCGCCATTACGGTTATCCTGGCGGCTGTTATCGCTATGTTCGTTTTTAACATCAGCGGAGATATGGAGACGACAAAGACTGCGGTCGTTCAGGCAAAGGTCGTTGGTGACGGAGTTACCCTCACGATCGTCGGCGGGCAGGATCTAGACGCACTGGAGTCAATCACTGTAAAGAATGGAGATATGACCGCCTGCAGCCTCAATGGGGTCGCAACTTATGCGATTGCGGATCATGCTGTTACTATTGAGGAACATTTCGCTGTAGGGGATGTCATCGCCCTTACAGCTACAGATCCGGATGAGGTGCGCGGGCAGGTTATTGTCATCGGCACGTTCACCGATGGTAACGATCAGATTTTGGCGGATCGCACATTCTAACGATGAAACTCAAAACCCTCCTTTTTTGTTTCCTTCTTCTCGCTGGACTCCTGGCGGCCGACATCCTGACAACGGTGTGGTTCTGGTCCCTGGGGATGCCGGAGCTCAATCCTGCGATCGCCCCGATCGCCGGGGATCCCCTGGCGCAGCTGCAGTATAAGATCCCGTTCGTCGCGGCCCTGCTCGTCGGGGTCCTGGTGCTGTCGCGGGGGTGCGAGCGCCTCCGGCCGGGGAGCGGATGGGGGCCGTGGGCCGTGGTGCTGCTGATGTTCGCGGTGCCGCCGATCTGGAATCTCGCGCATATCGCCGCACATCATTGGATGTAAGCGCGGGCACAGACACCTTAATCCTTTGATGCCGTTCTTTTCTGTATATGCGAATAACGGTGAATCTGGATGATGCGGCAGTAGAATTGCTCGATGCATCGGCAGAAGCACACCATGAGTCCCGGGCTGAGTTCGCCGGGCTGCTCCTTGAATCTCAACTCACTTCTCAAAATAAGATCCATGACAAGTACATACAAGAACTCAATCAGAGAGAGCAGATGATCAAGCGCCTGACCGGAGAGGTGCAGGACCTCCGCCGGCTGCTGGA
>JAQWDG010000234.1 GCA_028705545.1 Methanoregula sp.
CATTGACTATGAGGGCGGCAAGGACAAAGTACGGGGATGAACGCTTGGTAAACCCCATATCCCCGGATTCGTCGATGTAAATATGCACAAGGAGAATAGACGCTGACGGTTTATTATAGGGTGGCACTGGAGGGGGAATGTGAACACGGTCGTGGTGATCGAGCACAACCTGGACGTGATCAAGTCTGCGGACTACCTCATCGATATCGGACCCGAGGGTGGGGACGCCGGCGGGGAGATCGTGGCGACCGGGACGCCGGAGCAGGTGGCGAAGGTGAAGAAGAGTTATACGGGGGAGTTCCTCAGGCCGCTGTTAAAAGAAAAGGCATAGAGACTTTGGCACCTTTTTTTCAGAGATCGAAGCGATACCACCCCGCCTCAGGGTCCCTCACGGGGCACGGTGGGGCGAGTGCAGTTTTCTCTTTACTGATCCGCCGCGGGGGCGCCCCGTCGGGGGCGGCGGCGTTCCTCGCTTGTGGAGGTATGGTGGCGACAGCCCCCATCTTCATGATCCAGCAAGAGCGGTAGACCCTCGCTGGTACGATCTCGGGCATGTAATCTCACAGAAAAATCGCGGCAAAAATGATTGCATCGCAAGCTGGCAATTTAAAAAAAAGTTCGATGTAATTGCTGAGGATTCTCAGAAAAGATAGACCCGCCCGTCCCTCTCATTTGCTTCACCCACAAATAATAATCATATTTTCTGACGGAGCCCGGCCATGGGGGGTCCGATTCAAAAAAAGAGCGGGCCGTGAGATGAGGATTTTAAAAAAATGATTGCAGCGGGAGCTGAGGATTCCGAAAAAAGAGTGGATCGATTGTTTAAGATTCCAAAAAAGTCCGGGTCCCGGCCTAGCAATTCCGGAAAAAACCTGATGGTCACCCCAACCCATGACCCGCCACACCTCCCTAAAAAAGCTCCGGGCGGGGAGAACTCCTTCGGGTTTTACCACCCCTACTCCCAAAAGGATCCAGAGGGAGACTCCGTATGGAGAATATTACCCGCTTTTAATTCCGGTTCACCCGCTCCAGCGCCAGGGCCGCCTGGGTCGCAAATGCGGAGAGGAGCCGGGTCTGCTCGTAGCTGATCCCACCTGAAGCCGCGGCCGGTTTTACCGCGAGGATCCCGAGCACGCCCCGCGAGCTCATGACCGGGATGTAGCGCATCTTCGAGCCGTGGAGCGTATCGGTCTCGTAACCGGCGACCGCACCGTGCTGGAAAGCCCAGGTCGCTACCGCCAGGTCGTCGGCATCGATTGCAAGCCCCGGACTCTTTTCCCGGACCTCAAGACCCTTCTCTCCCGGAAGGAATAATGCGCTCTCCCAGCCGAAGATCTCCCGGATGTTCCGGGAAATCGCAGCAACGATCGCACCGGCATCTGTTGCAACCGCAAGATCCTGCGACAGGGCATAGAGCGTACCGGTCTCTTTTTCCCGGATCTGTGCCGCATCGGCATGACGGCGGGTCTGCGCCACCAGGAGGCTGATGAGTGTACCGACAACAATCATCCCGGCAAAGGTGATCAGGTACTCGGTATCGGAGACCTGGAAGGTCAGGTACGGCGGGACAAAACAGAAGTCGAACGCGAGCACCCCCAGAACGGAAGTAACGATAGCGGGTTTGAGACCGCGCCTGAAGGCTATCACCACAACCGCAAGGAGATAGAGCATCATCAGGTTTGCAAGCGAGATGTAAGAATGAACCAGCCATCCGAGCGCGGTCACAGCCGCAACAAGCGCAAGGCTCTCCACGTAATCCCGCGGCGGTGTCGCAGGAAGGAGCGGTTCGAGTTCGTCTGTTTTTTCTGTCGGGCTCCCGGTATCGTGCTCTTTGCTGCTGATCACGTAAATGTCGATTGCCCCGCTGTTGTGGATGAGCTGATCGACAACCGAACCGAAGAGGAACTCCTGCCAGCGGGGGCGAAGCGTCTTTCCTATGATGATCCGGGTTACGTTGTGTTGCCGGGCATATTCGATAACCGCAGTTGCGACGCTGAGCCCGAAGACCGTTGCCGTCGTCGCCCCGAGTTTTTCCGCGAGCACAAGCGATCTGCCCACCTGCTCCTTTGCGTCTTGCGAGAGCCGGTGGTGGGTCGCTGTCTCGACATAGAGCGCACACCACGGTGCATTGATCCGGTCGGCCTGCCGACGGGCAGTCCGGATCAGCCGTTCGGCAAGCGGCCCCGGACCAATACAGACCAGGAGTTTTTCCCCGACCGGCCAGGGGCCCGGGATCGAGCGGGTCTGCATATAGGCAAGCATCTGGTTATCGACCCGTTCGGCAGCCCGGCGGAGCGTGAGCTCACGAAGGGCATAGAGGTTTCCTTCGTTGAAGAACTGCTCGATCGCCCGGGCGGCCATCTCGGGCACGTACACCTTTCCCTCTTTAAGACGCTGGAGCAGTTCGGGAGGCGCAAGATCCACGACCTCGATCTCGGCCGCTTCGTCGATCACCCGGTCGGGGATCGTCTCTTTTACGACCACGCCCGTGATCTGCGCGACAACGTCATTGAGGCTCTCGATATGCTGGACGTTCAAGGTCGTGTACACATCGATGCCGGCCGCGAGCACCTCTTCAACGTCCTGGTACCGCTTCGGGTGCCGGGAACCGGGGGTATTGGTGTGGGCGAGTTCGTCCACGAGCACGAGCTGCGGCCGGGCAGCGATCACGGCATCAAGGTCCAGTTCGGGGAGTTTTATCCCATGGTATTCGATCTCTTTTGGGGGGATTGCCGGGATCCCCTCCAGGAGCGCCTCGGTTTCTGACCGTTTGTGGTGCTCCACGTACCCGATCCTGACATCGATTCCCTCGTGGATCTTCTGGTGCGCCACCGTAAGCATCTCGTAGGTTTTTCCTACGCCGGCGATGTAACCAAGGAAAATTTTAAGTTTTCCTTTTTTCTTCTGCTGCTCCTCTCCCTGCACGCGGGCAAGGAGGAGATCCGGGTCGGGACGTTTTTCAACGGTATCCGGACGCACCATACTGGATCACACTCCCATAAAGACGAGCAGCATATCGATGATCTTTATTCCGATAAAGGGGGCAATAAGCCCGCCGACTCCGTAGATCAAAATGTTGTTCCGCAATGCCTCTCCTGCCGACATTGCCTGGTACTTCACGCCCCGGAGGGCAAGCGGGATGAGCGCGACGATAATAAGCGCGTTGAAGATCACCGCAGCAAGAATTCCGTCATGAAGACCGAGGATGTTAAGCGCACCAAGCGACGGGTACGTTGAGGCAAATGCGACCGGGATGATGGCGAAATACTTGGCGATATCGTTTGCGATGGAGAACGTGGTCAGCGCTCCCCGGGTCATGA
>JAQWDG010000235.1 GCA_028705545.1 Methanoregula sp.
CGCCGGGTATTTGCTATGTGGTCTTTTCCCCGGATCACGTGCGTTACGCCAAGCAGGTGATCGTCGGCAACGACCGAGAAATTCATGAGCGGGTACACCCGGGCGTCCCCGATCTTCGGGTGAAGGGGGGCATCGAGGATCCGGAAGATCGGATAGTCCCGCATCGCCGGGTCGGGATTTAAGAGATCGGTCTTGACCCGGACCGAGGCCTCGCCTTCCTTAAAGCCGCCGTCAAGCATCTTCTCCCAGAGGGAAAGCGCCGTCTCGACCGGCTGGTCGCGGCAGGGGCAGGCCTTCTTCGCGTCTTTCAACTCTTTGAAATGCTCGTTCTCGCAGGTGCAGACGTATGCCCCGCCGTGTTCGATGAGCTGTTTGCAGAGGTCGTAGTAGATGGGGAAACGCTCGCTCTGGGTCACTGTTTCGGTGATCCCGAGGCCGAGCCATTTGATATCCTCCTTTACCATCTCGTAGGCTTCGGGATCGACGCGCTTGGGGTCCGTGTCCTCGATCCGGAGGATATACCGCCCGCCGTACTGCTTCACGTAGGCGTCGTTGAGCGCCGCCGCCCGGGCATGGCCGATGTGGAGCGGTCCGGAGGGGTTGGGTGCAAACCGCATGACAACACCATTCTCCGCTCCTTCGAGCTCGGGAAGCACCTTTTTCTTCTCGTGCTTCTCGTGGAGCGCGGCAAACATCTCCGGGGAAAGGGACCGAAGCTTTGCCACCCGCTCCTCGGGAGAAAGTGCTGCCACGTCAGCGATTGCGTCCTTTGCTCCCGCAGAGACTTCCTTTGCCTGTTTGCGGAGTTCCGGGTGCGCCCCCATTACCATCCCGATGACTGCCCCTGCCTGCGGCACCCCGCCGTGCTTGACCGCGTTCTGGAGTGCGCACAAAAAAAGCGCGGCCTTGATCTCGTCCCCTGCCATCCTAGAAGCTCCGGGTAACGAAGAATTCGCCAACGTCCATGATGAGCTGGCGTTCCTTTGTCGGGGGAAGGACCGTGAGCAGACGGTTGGAGTCGGTAACGAGATCGGTTGCCTTCTTCTTGACTGCATCGATAACGCCCGCATCGGTGAGTTCCTTAATTGCGGCTGTTATGTCAGCGGGGGAGAGCTCCCGCCGGTATTTCAGGAGATCGACGCCCTTTTGCCGGGCAACGATCATAATCAGGGTCTGCTTGCCCTCGCGGAGATCGGAGCCCTGGTCCTTGCCGCTCTTCTCGGGGGGGGTTAAAAGATCGATGAGATCGTCCTGGATCTGGAACGCGATGCCGGTGTTGAGCCCGAACTGGTAGAGGGCTTTGACCTGCTCTTCACTGCCGCCCGCAAGCGTCCCGCCAATCGCTGCGGCCGCGGCATAGAGGACACCGGTCTTTTTGGAAACCATCTCCATGTACTCTTTCTCGGTCACATCGGTCCGGTGCTCGAACGACATGTCCTGGTGCTGGCCCTCGCAGATGTCGGCACAGGCCCGGGCAAGAAGCGCCGTTGCCCGGACTTTTGCCGCATCGCCGGCCTTTGCCTGGCTGATAAACTCGAATGCCCGGGCATAGAGGACATCGCCGGCAAGGATCCCGGTCGGCATGTCCCACTTGGTGTGCACGGTCGGCACCCCGCGCCGGAGCGAGTCCCCGTCCATGATGTCGTCGTGGATCAGGGTGAAGGTGTGGGTGACTTCAAGCGCGAGTGCTGCCGGCATGATATCGGCGGAACTCCCGCTCCGTACTGCATCCGCCGCGAGCATGACCACCGCGGGCCGGAGGCGTTTGCCGCCGGCGTTTAAGAGGTGGGCGGAGGCCTTGTCGAGCTCCCCGGTTGCGCGGTTGAAGTTTTCGTCAATCAGGCCGTCGATCTTTTTCGCGACCGATTTCAGGTACGGTGATAGTTCCGACATCGTGTTTCCTCTCCTTAATTGATGATGAGCCGCTGGCCGTTCTGCATCACGTGGACATCGTTACCCAGCGTGTAGCCGAGGTCTGCGGCAAACTCGGCGTAGGCCGCGGTCATCTTGATGTTCCCGTGGGCCGGGACGATGTGCTGCGGGTTGAGCATGCTGATGAACTCGTAGTGGTCCTCGCGGTACGCGTGCCCGCTCACGTGGAGGTCCGGGAAGAGCCGGGCGCCGGCCATTTTTAAGTGCGCCTCGACCATGTAGCGCTGGCCGTAGTTCATCGGGTTCGGGATGACGTTTGCCGAGAAGAGGATCTTGTCGCCTTTTGCGATCTGGTACGGCGTATCGCCGAGGGCCAGCCGGGTCAGGATAGAGCCCGGCTCTCCCTGGTGGCCGGTAATGATCGGGAGGAATTTCTCTTTACCCGCCTTCATTATCCGGCGCAGGGTCCGGTCGACGGTCCGGCGGTTCCCAAAGACACTCGTGTCCGGGGGAAGCGAGACGAGTTTCATCTGCTCGGCTGTGACCGAGTACTTCTCCATCGAGCGGCCGAGAAGCACCGGTTTTCTCCCGATCTCGTGCGCACATTCGGCAATCGTCTTGACCCGGGCGATGTGGGACGAGAACGTAGAAACGATGATCGCATTTTTATCGTCTTCGTAACTCGTGATCACGTCCCGGACAAGGTTCCGTGCCATCCGCTCGCTCGGGCACCGGCCCGGGCGGTCGATGTACGTGCTCTCCACGATAAGCGCGAGCACGCCTTCCTTTCCGATCTGGCGGAACCGGGCAAAGTCCGGGGGTTCGCCGATGACCGGGGTCCGGTCGAGCTTGAAGTCGCAGGCGTAAACAATCGCACCGTGCGGTGTGTGGAGCACCGGGGTCACCGTATCGATGATCGAGTGCTGGGTCCGGACGAACTCGAGCACCAGGTGCTGCGAGATCGTGTACCGCTGGCCGGGCTTAAGCGCGAAGAGCTTGTTGTTCACCCCAAACTTCTGCTCGCCCGAGATTTGCTGCCGGATCAGTTCGGTCGCATAGGGCGTGGCGATGATCGGCGCGTTGTACCGGTGCGCCAGTTTCGGGATCGCGCCGATATGGTCGAGGTGGCCGTGGGAACAGACAATCGCTTTGACCGTTCCCTCGACCGAGTTCATCAGGGTATCGTCGGGTATCGCCCCGATCTTGATCAGATCGAGGGAGTGCATATTCTCAACCTCCGCGTCCTCGTGGATCATCATCTGGTCCAGGCGGAGACCCATGTCGAAAATGACAATTTCTTTCCCGCAGCGGACTGCGGACATGTTCCGTCCGACTTCGTTGTACCCGCCCACTGCTATAATTTCTATATCCATGTTGGTTCTCCTGTTGTTTTGTTGTTTTAACGGCAGTTTTTATTGAAAGAAAACTGCCTCACAT
>JAQWDG010000027.1:0-1224 GCA_028705545.1 Methanoregula sp.
CCCCATCCCCTCATCCGGCTTTCCCTCTTCCGGAAGTGGCAGTTCTTTTCAGTCCTTGCCGCATTCTTCCTCATCAACGTAGTCTACGCCGGTGTCCTCTACCTCCTGCCGTTCTACCTCTCGGCAGGGATGCACTACAGCCTCGCAGTGAGCGGGTTTTTCCTCCTGATCCCGCCGGTCGTTACCTGCATCGTCAGCATCCCGTTTGGCCAGTGGTCCGACCGGTACGGCTGCCGCTGGTTCGCGGTCGCGTCCTGCATCGTGTTCATCGTCTTTGACGGGATCTTTGCTGTCCTCGTCCCGGAAGCCGGCATACTTCCGCTCATTCTCGGCCTTGCCCTCATGGGCCTTGCCATCGGGATCGCAGCCGGCCCGGCGGCGAGCCGGATCATCGAGAACGCGCCCGAGGGGGAGGAAGGCACGGGCTCGTCCCTTATGATCACCACCATCTACTTTGGCGGCGTTGTCGGGACCGCCCTGTACGCAACCCTCCTCACTCTCTTTACCTCGGCGGGCGGTGTCGTGCCCTTTGCCGACCTCGACCCGGCGGTCTTTCTGGACGGCTTCCATCTCACCATCTGGGCGGGGCTCTTCCTTTCGTTTGTCCCGCTAGTCCTATCCGCGATTGTGAGAGACAAAAAAGCCAGCGCCTGAGGGCCGGAAGAAAAAACCGTAGAAAAAAGAGAATGGGGAGAGTTAGTTAAAGACCGAGAAGTCGTTCTTGATGGCGATGGCCTCGATGATGGGCTTCATCGTCTCTTCGGAGATCTTGAACTTGTCCATGTACATCTGGAGCACGGTCTTCTCTTCCCCGGCAAGGACGCCGTCTGCCATCGCAAGGTCGCAGAGAATGGCAAGGGTTGCGATCTTCTGCTTCTCGTCGAGTTTCTGGGCAACGAGATCGATGACACCCGGGAACTGGTTTGCTTTTAAGACCTGCATTGCGACATCGATGGACTTCCGGTCGCCGCGGACGATCTTTGCCAGGTCGTTGATCTCGGATTCCTCGATAACGCCGTCGGCTGCAATGATCGTGATCGCGGAGAGCACGAGTGCCGATTTCGGTGTCAGTTCAGCCGGCTTGCCGGCAAGTCTGTCAAAAAGTCCCATATTTTTTCAACTCCATTAAAACTTCTCTAGTATTTTACCTCTCGTGGTAATTGACCGTTTCTGTAACGCACACAATACCCTTTGAGAAAGGAAACGTCTGTCTGTTGTGCAGCC
>JAQWDG010000027.1:1324-13766 GCA_028705545.1 Methanoregula sp.
CGCGACACCTATACGGCGTAATACCTGTTCTAAAAAAAGAGATGTTTTTAGTCGTCAAGGCGCTTGAACACGCCTTTTTTTGTCTTGAAGATCTTGCAGATCGGGCAGACCCAGGTATCCGGCAGATCTTCAAAGGCTACTCCGGGAGGGATATTCTGCGTCTTGTCCCCTTTTGCCGGATCGTAGATATAGTGGCATTCAAGACATACCCAGCGGGCGAGTTTTACCGTCTGTTGCGTCATCTGGTTACCTCGTCAATATAGTTCAGTCTACACAATTGCCTTTAAAAAAATAAGAATGCTCCTGTCAGGGCAGTGAACCATCGTTTCGGGTAAAACACGCATGGGCCGCACGGGCACAGATCCGTGCTACCCGGACCGGTTCCGGGACCTTCCCTTCTAAGGTAAATGCAGAAACGAGCCGGCCGGCGTCCTCCGTCCCGATCCCCCGGCTCCGGAGATAGACCGTTCCCCCGGGCAGCTCAAAGGAGGTCCGTTCCCCGAGCCGCAGGTACGCGGCAAGGCGCTCATCCTCGTCCGGGAAATGGTGCCGGATATCCCCTTCGAGCCCTTCGGAATTTTCATAGGTCACGCAGATCACCGGGAGCCCGGTTTCTGCGCAGACCTTTTCCGGATCGATGATATTGAAAAACGCGATCACACAGCCCGAGAGCATGACCGCCCCGATGTCCCGGCGTTTGAGCGACCGGACCATGGAAAGGACCGCATCCGTTGCGTCCATGCCCCCTACCGTGACCCGGGCAAAGACCGTCCCGTCGATGACGAGATCCTTGCGCATGACAATCCCGGCGAGGGTGGACTGAGATTTTCCTGAGTAACTCTCGGCGATCCCGAGCACCCGGAGGCCCTTTTTCGGGAGGTGCATAGAAGCACTTATGACACCCGATTAAAAATACTATACCGATGAAATTCAACAAAGACGAGGTCTGCATCCTTATCCCGACCTTAAACGAGAGCCTTACCATCGGGCCGGTAGTTAAAGAGTTCCGGGATCTCGGATATTCCCATATCCTTGTCGTTGACGGAAAGAGCACGGACAATACCGTGAAAAACGCCCGCGACGCCGGTGCCACGGTCAGGACCCAGACCGGCAAGGGGAAGGGCAATGCCATCATCGAAGCATTCGAGGTGATCGAGCAGCCCTATATCCTGATGGTGGACGGCGACGGCACGTACTCGGCAAAGGACGCGGAGAAGATGCTCACCCCGCTCTTTTTGGGCTTCGATCAGGTGATCGGCGACCGGTTAATCAATGCCGAAGAGGGCTCGTTCTCCCGGCTCAACCTCTTTGGCAACCATATGCTCAACCTCTTTTTCAAGCTCGCCCACAGCCGCGACCTCCACGATATCCTCTCCGGTTCCCGTGCGTTCACGAAACTGGCCATCCAGCAGATGAACTTAAAAGAGACCGGTTTTGAGATCGAGACCGAGATGTCGGTCGAGGCGGTGAGAAACGGCCAGCGGATCATGGTAGTCCCCATCCGGTACTCCCGCCGCCCGGGCACGCCCACGAAACTTTCCCCGTTCCACGACGGGATCCGGATCGTCACCACGATCTACCGTCTTGCCCGGGTCAACAACCCGATGTTCTATTTCGGGATCATGGGCCTCTTTTGTTCCATTTTGGGCCTGCTTACCGGGGTCTATGTCCTTCTGGAATGGCTGCACCATATCGATCACATCCCTCTCACGATTCTTACCGTGCTGTTGATCGTCGTCGGGATCGAGATCTTCATGTTCGGGGTGATCTCGGATATGCTCCTTGTCTTCCACCGCGAGATCATCCGCGAGATCCAGCTTAACCAGTCGCCCCGGCAGAAATAACCTTTTTTTAACTTCGGCGCCTGCCGGATTCGTAAAACTTCTAAAAAAGATCAGAACCGGTCCTGTACGGGATCCGGGTAGAACATCCGTTTATATGCGATGATCCGGCTGGCGTGCTCCGCAAGGGAGGTGAGCTGGAATGCCTCGTCGAGCGTTCTCCCCGCGGCAAACGTCCCGTGCCCCCGTGCTACGACCAGCTTGTGCTCTGTCATCGCACGGGTAACGGCATCGGCAAGCCCCTGTGTGCCCGGCGCACCGGCAACCACCGGGATCGTCCGGCAGAACATCTCGCCCTCGCTGTCCAGCGGCACGATCTCGTCCGCACCAAGGGATGCGGCAATGGCATACGGTGGGTGGGCGTGCACGATCGCCTTGTACGGCATCGAGGAATATACGGCGAGGTGGACGCGGTACTCGCTCGATGCCTCTTTGGGGACCGGTCCCTTAAAAGGCACAAAGACCGGTTCGCCCGGATCGTCGAGGTAAGCGCCGGTTCTCTTGATGTAAAACCCCTCGGCGTCCCGCACGCTCATATTGCCGAAGTTCCCGCCGACCAGATGTTCGGCAAACAGGCGTTTTCCTATCCGTTCAAAGCCAGGATCCTGCATTCTTCGCATCTCTTTGATGTACATCGCTCTTTTGCGTATTCAACGATGCGGGCGTGGGCCTGGCGGTATACAGAAGTATTCTCGGGGAGCACGCTCTCGAAGAGGGCTTTTAACCCCGGGCGCGGCGTTTTTATCCCGGCGCATGCCGCTATCCGGACCGTGTAGGCATCGATCACGAAACTCGGGCGGCAAAACCCGTAGCAGAGGATACTGTCCGCGGTCTCTTCCCCAACACCGTTTACCGAGAGCAGGCCTGCGCGGAGTTCTTTTGTTGGCATCGTTTCCATGCATCCGATCCCTCCGCAGGTCTCCATGACATACGCCGCAAGCCCGATAAGCCGGCGCGCCTTCATCCGGTAAAACCCGGTGCAGCGGATGGCATTTTCGATATCCTCAGGTGCGGCGGTATGGATTGCCGCAATCGAGCAGAGATTTTTCTCTTTTAAAAGAGCGAGCGCCTTTTTTACATTCTCCCACCGGGTCTGCTGGGTGAGGATGGCGCCGATCATCACCTCGCCGGTATCTCCCGGCCACCAGGAGATCCCGCCGTAAGTATCTTCCAGAAAGGAAAGGATCCGTTCCGCCTTTATTTTGTCGTCAGCGGAACTGGATCCCGACATCGTGCATCTTGTTGTACCGGGCGATGTTGAGCACCAGCGGCGTGAGCGGTTCGATCATGGTCGAGACCGAGAGCGGCCCGGCATTGAATGCCTGGAGCTCGGAGATCTTGTTTACCAGTTCCATTACCTGGTGTTTTGTATCGTCGTCGTCGCCGCAGACCGGTACCGAGTATGCCAGTTCCTCGTCAATTGCCTTCCACCGGTTTGCCGCGATCGTGTTGAACGCACAGCAGAGCCGGGCCTCTTTTGGAAGGAGTTTTTGGATCATGAGCGCTGCGGAGCCCTCGGGCGGCGGGACAAAGACGAAATGGTCCTGCTTTTCCATAGGGTTGACCGGGCTTATCACGATCTTGTCTTCGAACCCGTGGAGGCCGGACAGGGTCGGGACCACGTGTTTAAAAGGGATCGCGAGGATAACGATGTCGCCCTTGTCCACGGCGTCCTGGTTGGTAACACCGGTAAGCGAGCACTCCTGGCCCCGGCTTTTTAAGGTGTCCCGTGCCATCGTGCAGGTGGCCTCGGCCTTCTCCTGTTCCCGGGAGCCGACCACCACGTCAAAGAGCGGGGAGAGGCGCATGGTCATGCCCTCCCCGATATCCCCGGTTCCCCCGACGATACCGATCTTCACTTATCCCACCAGCGGGCGGAGCAGATTTTTGAGCGTTGCCCCATCGGTAACGCCCTCCAGTCTCTGGACCACCTTTCCATCGTTTTCGATGATCAGTGTCGGGACTACCTGGATCCCGTATTTCTGTGCAAGGGCGATATTCTCGTCTACGTCTACCTTTTTGATCTCGACGGCGCCGTCCAGTTCCTTTGCAAGTTCCTCGATGATCGGCGTCTGCATCCGGCAGGGTCCGCACCACGTAGCAAAGAAGTCGTACAGAACAGGTTTTGTCATGGAATCATACCCGGTAGAGTACTCGGTTAAAAAAAAGATAAATCTATGGTATTTGTTACTCGGAGAGAATGTCCATGATGATCTTGCCGTAGGCCGGCCGGGTCACCACGACACCAACGATCACACCCATGATGGTGATGATCGCAAAGCCCTTGAGGGTCGAGAGGTCCATGAGGGCGAGCGGCAGCATGGCGATAATCACCGTCGCCGCTGCGATAACGATGATCGTGAGCGCCCGTGCGAGCCTCTTCAGGTAAATGTTGGGCGACGGGACGATCCCCTCGTGCAGGATCTCATCAGTGAGAATGACCAGCTGGTCGATACCGGTACCTACCACAGCTATCAGCCCCGCTATCGTTGGCAGATCCATCTGGAACTTGATCGCGCTGATGAACCCGAGAAGGATCACGATCTCCGATGCATTGATGAGCACCATCGGGAGGACGATCCTCGGCTCGCGGTACCGGTAGTAGATCACAAAGCCGACCGTGATGAGCGCGAGAATGAACGCGAGCATGCACATGGTCATGTAGTGGGCCCCAAGCGATGCCGAGGTCGAACCGGAACCTGCGATCTTCACATCGACCGGCAGTGCGCCCGCCCGGAGATGGATCTCGAGTTCGTCTGCCTGCTGCATGCCGTAAGTGCCCGTACCGGTCGATGCGGTCATCGAGTGGGTGGCTGAACTCTGGAGCGACGAGGCGAGATCCGTGGAGAGCGGTGCAGAATAGACCGTCTTGTTATCGAGGATCATCGCGAGCTGGTGGTGATCCGGATCGGTTGTCGCGCCGTACCTGATGGCAGCCTGCCTGAACGTTTCAGCCCCGTCAGCATTCAGCGTGAAACTGACGCCCCAGTTGCCCGAAGTATCCTTGTTCGGGGTCTGGACGCTGGTAATCGAATCACCGTAGAGCACGTGCTCGGTCTGGTTGCCCGTGGTCTGGATCCGGATCTCGAACTTACCCTGCTTCCCGACGATCTGCTGGGCCTCGTTCATATCAACGCCGGCCATCTCCACACGGACGTACCGTGCAACGCCGTTCACACCGGTAAGGACGTTAACTTTCGCGTCCTTGGTACCCATCGAGTTGATCTTGTTCTCTAAAATGGTCTTGACATCGGCAGCGGTGTCCTTGGAAAGACCCTGCTGGTAGGAGACAAGTGTCCCTCCGTTAGCCTCGAAATACGGTTCGAGCTGGGCCTGGGTGTAATATTTCCGGATTTCGAGGTGGTTGGAATCGACCTGTTCCACGTCGGCATCAAGGCTTTTGGAGAGATTTGTGATAAACGTGCCGGTCGGTTCCGTGGTCGAGTATCCCACAACTTCCGACTGGAACTCGAGCTGGAGCCACGCACCCTGCTGGAGGTCGAGGCCGTACTGGAGATTGGTGGTCAGGTCCCCTTTATCGTCGAAGTGGGGATAAATGGCTACGACTGAAAGTACCAAAAGGACAATCAGGGTGAGGACTCTCCAGTCCTTAAAGAGTGTCTTGAGTTTATCCTGCTTCATTTCCCGCCTCCCTTGAGGACATACCATTTCAATATGCCGACGTTTGTGAGCCAGGTGTTCATGATATCGAAGACAAGCCCGATGAGAAGCACGGCAGAGATCTCTTCAACAACCTGTACCTGCCCGAGCCACGATACCACGAAGAGGACGACGACTGCCGCAAGCGTTGTCGAGGTCATGATGATACCGGTATGGAATGCACCGGTGAGTTTGTCGTTGAGTTTCCCCTGCCGTTTCAAGACCCGTGTTGTGAGTAAGATATCACTGTCCACGGAATACCCAATCAGCATGAGGAGCGCCGCGGTCGTCCCGAGCGTTAAGGGGATCCCGACAACGTTCATCATCGCGGCCGTCATTGCCATATCGGCAAAGGCCGAGAGGACGACAGCGCAGGAGGGGACAAAGGTCCTGAATGCAAGGAAGACCACGATTGCCATGCCGATAAAGGCAAGGATCATGGCAAAAAATGCCTGGTCCTGCAGGGTCTTGCCGAACGATTCGCCGATCTGGTCGATCCGTGCATTCGGGTATTTTTCAGAGACCAGTTTTGCCAGGCTCTGGTATTTCGCATCGTCCATGGCAGCGAATGTCAGGAATTTCCCGTTGTTTAAGCCCTCGCTGATACTCACGAGCGGATAATCTGCAAAGACCGCCCTGAGCTGATCCGAAGAATCGGGAGTGATCACATTGACGGCAGTCCCGCCGGAGAAATCGATCCCCGGTTTGACCGGCATACCGACCGTAGCCGTAGCATACGCGAGCACTACCAGTGAAATGGCAAGTACTACCAACGGGATTATCACCAGTTGTTTTGGTGAATATTTCTCGATGTTATAACTGAATAATCCCATATCATACTCATCTGTTCATGAACGATTAAATAATTACCAGATTGCCGGGCCGGCTGTAGGGGCTGGATCCGGTGCCTGTCCGGTCCGTGATGCAGGATTTCGCAGAATATTCCTGTTCCCTGCCAAAACGGACGGATTTTAAATCTGGGTTTGTAAAACCGGATAAAACAAAAAATATATATGTGGTCGGCCGCGATCACTAAACCATGAGATCTCAGTTCGAGATCGAACGGATGATTGAGGGACGGCTCAAAGCCTACCTCAACCGGGATAAGACCGGTCTCCGCCGCGAGATACTCAGGTTCGTCCTGCGTATCAGGCAGGTGACGATCCCCGATATCATGGAGGGACTGAAAAACCAGTTTTCGGTCTCGTTCCATACTATCGCGTCGATGGTCGGTATTATCGCGTCCCGCATCGGCATCCTTCGGGTAAGCCGCAGTGTGGGGGGTATCACCACGTACGAGTTAAAAGAAAAGTACTCGTCGATGGTGGGCCGGCTGGTCGGGGCGTAAAGTCGTCCCGATCAAAAAAACACCATAACCGTTTTTTAAGATCCCCGGATAATAGTACGGGCATAATGCCCGGCCAGAGTTCCGATGCTTCCGGTACTTCCCGTACAGCCGGTGTCCCTGCGATTGCGGTTGCACCGGAAGTCAGAGACTATATCGAAAAGAGGAACTGCGATTTCCGTATCTGCACGTCCTGCGGCGGCCCCGTCCTTCTCCCGGTCAGGATAAAGCCTCCCAAGAAAAGCGATGTCCTCATCACGGCTGCCGGTCACACGATCTATATATCCATCCACCAGGTACGGTACCTCGATGAAATCCGGGCAGAGATGATCCCGTTTTACGAAGAGCCGGATGGTACATGCGCCGATGAGTTTTAAGGAGATTCCCCATACCGCAGACGTAAAGATCCGTGCCGAAGCACCCACTCCCGACGCCCTCTTTGGCGAGGCGTGTGCGGCGCTGATGCAGGTGATGTACGGGGACGACCGGCGCGGCGGAACGAAAAAGGAGTGCGACATTATCGGGGAGGATCAGGAATCGCTCCTCTGCGATTTCCTGTCCGAGGTTCTTTACCTGACAGAAGTCGACGGGCTTGTCTTCTCCCGTGCCGATGTAAAGCTCGACGGGCTGCATCTCCACGCAGTCCTCGACGGGGAGCCTTTCGACCCTGCCCGTCATAACAAGGGGACAGAGGTAAAGGGCATCTCCTATTCCGGCCTTAAAATCAGCCATGATGCCAAGGGATTTATGCTGGAGATCGTATTTGATGTATAACATGGGGGAGTGGCAGTGATCGACGGCGTTGTCAGGCTTAAAGGCGATGAATGGGAGATCCCGAAAGGGTTTGTGCCCGGTATGCGGGTGCCGGCCCGGTTCTTCCTTTCCGATACGCTTGCGGCGCTTCTCGAACCGGGTGCCGTCCAGCAGCTGGCAAATGTCGCCACCCTGCCCGGCATTGTGCGGTCTGCGTACGGGATGCCGGATATCCACTGGGGCTACGGGTTTCCCATCGGGGGGGTTGCCGCGTTTACGCTCGATGAGGGGGTCGTCTCCCCGGGCGGCGTTGGTTTCGATATCAATTGTGGCGTGAGGCTTTTTACAACGCCGCTTACAAAAGCCGATATCAAAAAGCCCCGCGAGCTGGTCGAGTCCCTGTACAAGGCCGTGCCGACCGGGGTTGGGGCAAAGAGCACAAGGAAGATCTCTCCATCTGACCTGACAACGATGATGGAGAAGGGCGCCCGTTTTGCTGTCGAAGCGGGTTTTGGGGTTGAACGGGACATCGAGCGGTGCGAGGACCGGGGCTGCATGAAGCAGGCTGACATCCGTGCGGTCTCGGCAAAGGCCCGGGCCCGGGGGGTCCCGCAGGGCGGCACCCTCGGGTCGGGCAACCACTTCCTCGAAGTGCAGGAAGTAAGCGAGGTCTACGATGAGGAGGCGGCACGGGCATTCGGTCTTCACGTGGGGCAGGTCTGCTGCATGATCCACTGCGGTTCGCGGGGTCTCGGCCATCAGGTCTGCACGGACCATCTCAAAACTCTTGAGACTGCCACAAAGAAGTACCAGATCGCACTGCCCGACCGGCAGCTCGCCTGCGCCCCGCTCCAGTCCCCTGAGGGAAAGGCGTACTTCGGTGCCATGGCAGCCTCGGCCAACTATGCCTGGGCGAACCGGCAGATGATCATGGACGCGGCGCGGCGCCAGTTCATGCGGATGTTTTCCCTTGCCTATGAGGATATGCCGCTCGTCTACGATGTTACGCACAATGTCGCGAAGATTGAAGAATATACTGTGGACGGGCGCCGTGTTCCGCTCTGCGTTCACCGCAAGGGGGCAACGAGGTCGTTTGGGCCCGGCGCTCCCGACCTCCCGTCAGATCTTACCCGGATCGGCCAGCCGGTGATCATCCCCGGCAGCATGGGCACATCCTCGTATGTACTCAAGGGGACCGCTGCTGCCATGGAGCGCACCTTCGGGAGCACCTGCCATGGCTCCGGGAGGGTCATGAGCCGGTCGCAGGCAAAGAAGAAACAGACCGGTAAAGAGGTAGCCGATCGCCTGCTTGAACAGGGGATCATCGTGCGTGCGCCCAACGAAGCTGCAATCGCCGACGAGGCCCCGGATGTGTACAAGCCCAGCAGCGAAGTCGTGGAAGTTGTGGCCCGCGCCGGCCTTTCCGCGCTTGTCGCCCGGCTTACCCCAATCGGGGTGATCAAGGGATGAGCTGCCGGGCGGGATTTGTCTGGGACACTGCCCAGCCGTTTATCCGGTTCATCGAGGACTGCGGCGTCTCGTGTGAGCTTGTCACCCCTTACATGCTTGCCGCCCCCTTCTACCGCGGCTCGTTTACCTGCCTTGTCATCCCCACCGGTTTTGGCAACCCGACGTACTCGCGGCTCCTTCCGGCACTCCGCGCCTCGGCGGACCGTATACGCCGGTATGTGGAAAACGGCGGCAACCTGCTCGTCTTCGGGGCGATGATTGACAAAGACGGCGTATACGACTGGCTGCCGTTCCCGATCACGTACCGGCATGAATTTTCCGAACGGAATATCTCGTGCCGGGCCCCGGGGATGGCCGGCGATCTTCTCCACGATTACGATCCCTCCTGCATAGAATGCGATGGATCTTTTTTGGCCTGCGACGGCGAGGCTACGGGTGTTGACGGCAAATCCGCGGTTGTCGTCGAAAAAAAGATCGGGGCCGGAACCGTGATCGTAACAACCGTCCACGAATACCCGTCCCGCGATTTTATCAAAAAATTCTGTGGATCCGGCACACAAACCTTATTTTAAAAGAGAAATACCTCTTGTTAGTGAGGTTGTGTCGATGCACCGCTATACTTTTTGTGAAACGGCTGAAGCGGGGGATCTCGAGCCGGTAGTTCTTGCCATCCATGAGATCATCCACCGTCTCCCGGTGACCGCAAAGTCGCTCTGTAAGCCCGGTATCCGGATCGAGGACGGGCGGGTGATCGACCGGAACTATACCGGCCCGGTGCTCGAACAGGCAATCGCCACCAACAGCGTTATCAAGATTACGCCAAAGAATGGCGCCTACAAGGGCGTGCCGGTAACGGTTGCACCCATACGGGACAATGACGGGCGTGCCATCGGTGCTGTCGGGGTGGTCGACGTGACCGGTATCTTTGACCTTGCAACCCTCATGGAGCACCAGTCCGCCATCATCAGGCAGGTCTGCGGCAAAGACCCCTGCCCCCTGCCCGGGGAAGCGATTGAATCCAAGAGGTGATACTATGCCGGATTCTGCATTCAAGGTATTAGAGGTCCTCGAAAGGACGGACGAGCCGGTTTCGGGAGAGACCATCAGCAACGAACTGGGGATCACCCGGTCGGCGGTATGGAAGCATATCAACGAGCTTCGGATGATGGGGTACGATATCTCGTCGTCGCAGAAGGAGGGGTACCGCCTCACCCGGATGAGCAACAAGCTCCTCCCGTACGAGATCCACAAGAAACTCCATACGAAGTTCGTCGGCAAAAAAATGCGTTACCTGGAGAACACGCCCTCTACGATCTGGGCGGGAAAACAGCTCTGTGCAGAAGGCGATGTTGAGAAACTGCACGGAATGGTGATCATTGCAGAGGAACAGACCGGCGGCATCGGCAGGCTGGGGCGGGCGTGGGTTTCCCCGAGCGGCGGGATCTGGGTTACGATTGTCTTAAAACCCAACATTCCCATCGACCGGGTCTTCATGATCACGATGGCCGGTTCGGTGGCGGTTGCACGGGCGATACGAAAGGAATTCGGGATTGGCGCGCTTATCAAGTGGCCTAACGATATCTTCATCGGGAACAAGAAGGTGGCCGGCCTTCTCCTCGAACTCTCCGCCGAGGCCGATACCGTCCACTATTGCCTCTTGGGCATGGGGATCGATGCAAACATCCAGATCAACCAGTTCTCCCCCGCGCTGCAGGATACGATCACCTCCCTCTCCGCTGAACTCGGCCATGAGGTCGACCGGGCCTCCTTCCTGGCACGGATTCTAAAGGAGTTCGAAAGCCATTACCTCCTCCTCGAAGGCGGGGAGTACGATACCATCATCCGGGAGTGGAAGAGCCTCTCCTGCACGCTGGAGCACCGGGTGGATATCAGGACCCTCAGGAACAGTTTCTCTGGTGAAGCGGTTGATATCGATGAGTACGGCGCGCTCCTTATCCGGAAAGACAACGGGAAGCTCGAACGCGTGATCGCCGGCGACTGTATCCACCGCTAGGACGGTACTCTTTTATCGTCAACTATCTAATTTTTAATGGTTGACGATGTTTGGCGACCTGCAGCGTTCGAGGAGTATTGCCTATACCGCTGTTTTTATCGGACTGATTACAATCGGCGGGTGGATCTCTGTCCCGTTCGTCCCGTCGCCGTTCACCCTCCAGACATTCTTTGTCCTTCTTGCAGGCGCGGTAATGAAACGACGGGCGGTCATTCCCGTGGCGCTCTATGTCCTGCTCGGCGCGGCGGGGCTGCCGGTCTTCCACAATGGCACGGCAGGGATTGGCGTCCTGCTTGGGCCGACCGGGGGGTACCTGGCCGGCTTTATCCTGGCGGCCCTGGCCGCCGGCCTCGCGTACGAATCGTCCCGCCCGGCCATCCGGATCGCGGGGCTTGTTACCGGCGCAGTCCTGATCCTTGCCTGCGGTGTTGTATGGCTGATCGTTTCGACCGGCATGGCCCCGTCAGCAGCGGTTGTGCTCGGGATGTTGATCTTCCTCCCCGGCGATCTGGTAAAAGCCGGTGCAGCGTACCTGGTCGCCCGGCACCTGCCATGATCGAATTTGAGAATGTCCGGTTCCGGGCATTGTCTGTCCCTTCCCTTGCCCTGCCCCCGGGTCTCACCACCATAATCGGCCCGAACGGTGCCGGGAAAAGCACGTTTCTCAAGCTCTGTGCTGGCATCGCAGAACCTGAGGAAGGCTCCATCATCGTAGACGGACAAAGTCCACGGAAGACCGAAGTCGGGTACGTAAACGAGTTTCCGGACCGGAACCTCCTCTTTTCTACCGTGCACGACGAACTTGCCTCGCCCCTCCGGTTCCGTCACACGCCTTGTGTGGAGACTGAACGGGAGGTCCGGACCTGCGCGGAGCGGTGGGGGATTGCCGGCCTGCTCGAACGGGAGGTAAAGGATATGAGCGGGGGGGAGAAGTGCCTCGTGGCTCTTGCCACTGCCTGCATTACCCGGCCCCGGGTGCTCGTGCTCGACGAGTACGATTCGCACCTCGATGCCGGCCGGTGCGCTGTGGCGGAACGTGTGCTCCGCTCCTCGGGCGCAGATTATATTGTCCGCTGCACCCAGCAGATGGAAACTGCGGCAAACAGCGACCGGCTCCTGTTCCTCGAAAAGGGCCGGGTGGTGCGCGGTGGGAAACCGTCAGCAGTCTTTGCCGATCTTACCGCTACGCCGTTTTACCCTCTCTCGTGGAGGTGTCGGCCGTGAGGCTCGCACTGGACTCCGTTGTACTCGCGCGTCCGCACTGGTCTCTTGCCGCAGACGGTACGTTCGACCCGGGCATTCACCTTGTGAGCGGGGACGTGGGCAGCGGGAAGTCAACGCTCGCACTCCTGATGGCCG
>JAQWDG010000236.1 GCA_028705545.1 Methanoregula sp.
TGACAACAGATCGGAACTGATAAAATTACGATTGATCGCTATTTTGAAAAAATACGGTGATATGGCGGTTTTCAAATAGTGACCCGAAGACAACGTTTAGGGAATTTTACGTTGTATTTCCCAAAAACTCCGGCCCGGCACAGTACTTAACCTTACAGTTAAACTGTAATATTACAGTTCAACTGTAAAGTTACAAACTGCCTCACGTCAGAGCGGGGGTGCAAAAAAGAGCGCAAACGCGAACTCGCCATCGGGCGTGATCGCGTAGAACTTGAACCGCTTATTGCCCGGGGCTTCCTGTTCTGCAACAAGACCCCAGCTGACAAGCGTTGTCATGATCTGCGAAAAGTTCCCTTGTGTCAGCTGCGGCCGGGCCGCCCGGCCCTCCCGGGTCCGGACCGGGACATACATATCCGCCATTGCCCGGAACAGCTCGTCCCGGGGGACGCCGCTTACCTTGCCCGGCACCGCCGGCTTCTTGTGCAACAGGGTCAGGATCGCCTCGTAGTTCGGGTTTGCTGCAAGGGAGCTGGCCGGCATCTTCGGGACCGTCAGTTTCTGGAGAACTGCCTTTTTTGACGCATAATACACGTCGCCGTCAAGCCATGATGCCATCCGGAAGAGGCCGAGGGCAAGCGGTGTCGTGCCTCCGGAGAGGACAAAGGAGTACCGGGCCCCCGGGTGGCGTGCGGCGATATCCATCACCTGGCTGCACACCGTATCGATGGTTATGGGATCGAGTGTCCGGTGCTCGGCCGGGATCCCCAGCGACAGCGCAAGGTCGTGCGCCCGGGTGATCCCCGCCCGTACCGCCACCTTTGCGGCCCGCTCCTCCGTCGTTTCACCGGTCTTATCGGTGACAAGCGATCCCTCGGTAAGGATAACTGCATGGGTAACCGCCCCCGGATCCGAAAGGGCCGATGCGAGGATGGCGGGGAGGTCGGTTCCCGGGCTGATGACAAGGACATGTTCCGTGCGTTCCGGTGCGGCCATAATAGAGCAGGGGAGGGATCGGATAAATGCCTGCTCCCATGCATCAAGAAGAGTTTTGAATCCCCATAACGAATCTATTACGCATACTTTTCATGACCGTTCCCTCACCTTCGGCAAAACTGCCTGAAAACCTTGCGAAAGGCTGCGTGCTCTGCTACCAGGGCGCAAAGATGGTGCTCTTTATCACGGGACGCTGCCGCCGCTCCTGCTGGTACTGCCCGCTCTCAGAGGAGCGGAAGGGAAACGACGTCATCTTCGCAAACGAACACCGGATAAAAACCCCGACGGAGGCCATCGCGGTCGCAGAGAAGATGAGCGCGCTCGGCACCGGGATCACCGGCGGCGAACCTCTCACCTGCCTGGACCGGGTCGTGACCTTCGGGAAGGCCCTCAAAGACCGGTTCGGGCCGGACCACCAGATCCACCTCTACACGGCGCAGGCACCGAAAAAAGAAGAGCTCGCCCGGCTCAAAGGGGTCGTGGACGAGATCCGGCTCCACCCGCCCCGCGACTGCTGGGACCACATCCTCGACACGGAGTTTATCGCCTCCGCAAAAACGGCAAAGGAGATGGGCTTTGACATCGGGATCGAAGTTCCGGCCCTTCCCGGCCTCGAACTCCTCGTCCCCGCCCTCCCGTACCTCGACTTCCTCAACATCAACGAGCTCGAATGGGGCGAGACGAACGCAGACGATATGCGGGAACGGGGCTATGAGCCGGCCGACGGCGTGCACAACGCGATTGCCGGTGCGGAAGACTGGGCGGAGGAACTGGTAAAGCACAAGAAGGTCCACTGGTGTTCCTCGTCGTTCAAGGACTCGGTCCAGTTAAGAGAGCGCTTGAAGCGCATCGCGGAGAACACCGCCCGGCCCTTTGACGAAGTCACCGAGGACGGGACCATCGTCTACGGCGTCCTCGACCTCCACCCGGGCACCCGGGACGAAGTCGTTGCCCGGTGTCGCAAATACCTCGCGGACGACGAGTTTGCCGACTGCGGCGACCGGGTCGAGACCGCATGGTGGCTTTTGGAGGAATACAAAGACAAGATCCCCGGGAAAAAGTCCGTGGTCGAGCGGTATCCCGACGGCGGGATGGTTGTCGAGGTGACCCCCTTATGAACGCAGACTCGCTCCTCCGGCCCCTGTACGAGAAGTACCTTAAGATGCAGTGCACCAAAATCCCGACCCACATCGCCATCATCCAGGACGGGAACCGCCGGTTTGCAAAGGAGATGGGCCTCGACACCGCAAAAGGCCACCGCGCCGGGGCGGACAAGACCGAGGAGATGCTCGACTGGGCCCACGAGCTCGGGATCCGGTATATCACCCTCTACTCGTTCTCCACGGAAAACTTCCACCGCAGCGAGGACGAGGTAAAAGACCTCTTCCGGCTCTTTAAGGAGAAGTTTGTCCAGACGATCACCGACAAGCGTGTCCACCGGTATAAGATCCGGATCCAGATGGTGGGGGACCGGTCGATGCTGCCCGACGACCTGCGCGAAGTAGTCGAGTCTGCCGAAGAGGCAACAAAAGACTACCATGGTTTTACCCTCAATATCGCGCTCGCCTACGGGGGCAGGAACGAGATCGTCCTTGCCGCACGCGAGATCGTGGCGGATGTCCGGAACGGGAAGATCGCTCCCGAGGCAATCGACGTCCAGATGGTCGAGTCCCACCTCCACGAGGGAAGAGGCATCCCGCCGGTCGATCTTATCATCCGGACAGGAAACGATTACCGTACCTCGAACTTCCTTCCCTGGCTTGCAAACGGCCACGAGTCGGCGGTCTATTTCTGCGCCCCGTACTGGCCGCTTTTCAGGAAGATCGACCTTCTGCGGGCGATCCGCACCTACGACCAGCGGATTCAGGCAAAGGCTCACTAGACCCTCCTTTTACCCGCACCCGGCCAAACGATCCGGTTCGCGTACTATATTTCCCGGGAGATACCAGATCGGGTAGAAGTGATCGTATGGGTGCGGGAAATGCAGACAGCCCCGGGTGGCAGCAGGTACAGATCCTCGTGCGTTCGGATATCCTCGCGGCAGCCGACAAAAAACGGCTCGATATCAGCGAGACCTGCAACCGTGCGCTCGCCGGGCATCTCGGGATCGCATATGCTCCCGCCGGACCGGACAAAAAAAAGGCATCGCGGGTTATTATCGCACAGCCGGCAGCGCCCGCGCATCCAAAAGAGCCGGCCGTTCCCCCGGCGCCGGTGATAAACGCCGAGGACCCCACGGTCCCGGGGAAGGTCATAAAAGAGCACAAGGAAAAGAAAGCGGCGCCGGCAGCAAAACCCCCGGC
>JAQWDG010000237.1 GCA_028705545.1 Methanoregula sp.
CCCCGGAAGAGTATACCCATAACGAGAACGAGAATATCAAAAAGAACGGCGAACGGGTCTGGATCCAGTGGTGGAACAAGCCCCTGTCCGATGCCTGCGGCGCTTATACCGGCATGCTGAGCATCGGTACCGATATGACTGCGCAGAAAAAGATCGCAGCGGCACTCAAAGAGAGCGAGGAGCGGTACCGTTTTCTCGTGGAGAACGCACCCCTTTCCATCACGGTTGTCCAGGGGGACCGGGTCCGGTTCGTAAACCAGTTCGGGCTGGATACCAGCGGATATATTGGGGAGGAGATCCGGTCGCATCCGTACCTGGATTTTGTCCATCCCGAAGACCGCGGACTCGTGAGCGCAAACCACACCCGCCAGATGAGGGGCGAGAAGGTTGCGGGGCTGTATTCGTTCCGGGCCCTCATGAAATCCGGGGAATCGCGGTGGTACGACATCAAGTCGGTGCCGGTAACGTGGAACGGCGCGCCTGCCACGATGAACTATTATATCGATGTCTCCGAGAGAAAAAGCATCGAGGACACGCTTCATTCGGTCAATGGGAAACTCCTCCTTCTCTCGCGCATCACCCGGCACGATCTCGGCAACCAGATTACCGCTCTCCGCGGGTTCATCGACCTCTCCCGGGCGCATGCGGGAGATCCCGGGCGACTTGACGGGTATCTCGAACGAATGGAATCGATCGCCGGTACCCTTTCGGAGCAGCTGCAGTTTACCCGCGATTATGGCGAAATTGACCTGATGTCCCCGCAGTGGCTCAACCTCGGGGATGTCTTTGAAAAAGTGGCGGCCCAGCTCCCCCTTGACGAGGTCTCGCTTCAGCTGCCGGAAAAGAACCCGGATATTTACGTGGATCCCCTCTTCTCCAAGGTCTGCTACAACCTTATCGAGGACTCGCTCCGGTACGGCGGCGAGCAGCTGACGGAGATCTCGGTTACGGCAGAACCCGGCGATCATGAGCTTATCGTCACGTACGCGGACAATGGCATCGGGGTCCCGGATACGGACAAGGAACGGATCTTCGAGATGGGTTTTGGGAAAAATACCGGGTTTGGCCTCTTTTTGTCCCGGGAAATCCTTACCTTAAACGGGATCACGATCCGGGAGACCGGGGTTTTTAGCCGGGGCGCCCGGTTCGAGATCGCTGTGCCGGAAAAAGCCTTCCGTCACCCCGAATCCTGAACCCCCGGTACCTGCAAAACAAAACCGTAACGTATCTATAATATTTTTTATATACAGGAGTCCATGAAGCCGTATCGTTTTCTCCTGGGAATCGCAGTACTGGTCGTCCTGTTTGCCGTTGTTGCCGGCTGTACATCGACAACATCCGCCCCTTCGGCCACTGCCGTCCCCACCGCCGGCACCACAGCTACACCGGTAACGTCATCCGCGGCAGCGACGGCCCAGGCCACTGTCACATCGTCCGGGATCGACACAAAAGTCCAGGTCCATTTCAACGATTATACCTGCATGGATATCCAGGACGGGCTGGGTGTCGAGTATCTCTATCCCGATGAAAAATATACGGTCTGGGCCACGACACCCGGTTCGATCTCCCCGAACCTCCTTGTGGTGGACGTGACGGACAACACAAAGTTCGTATCGGTCAAGCCTGCGTGGGATGCGGTTCACAAAATCTGGGTGTACGACGGGCTGGTTCCCCTGGTGAAGATTTTTGATATCTCATCGCCCCAGACCAGGACCTTAACGATCAAGAACCAGGGCAAGTATTACCTCTGTATCGATGACCGCAAGGAGACAGGCACGAGCGATGAAATCTACCAGGTACCGGTGAAAGTGACCCGGGCCTGAACCGTTTCCTTTTTTCTTGTTTCTTTTTCCCTCCCGCCGGGGCGGGCGGTACAGATTTTTTTGCTGACCGTCATGTCTTTATGGATCCGGGGGGATGCTGTTATCGTGAAATGCATGTGCGGCAGTGTCATGCCGGCATGAAAAATAATCGCATCATCGGGAGAGGATCATGGAAATGTCGCCATACCCGGTCCTTATCGGGGGAAAAAAGAAGGTAACGCAGGAGATAGCAAAAGTCCGGTTCCCGTACACCGGCGAGGTGTACGCCGAGGTCTGCCAGGCCGGATCGGTGGAAATAAAAGAGGCAGTTGCCGCGGCCTGCCGGGGGTTCGAAGAGACCCGCCGGCTCCCCGCACATGTCCGGGCCCGGATCCTCGAAACCCTTGCCGGCCGGATCCATGAGCGGGCGGACGAGCTCGCAGAAGTCCTTGTCATGGAGGGTGGCAAGACCCGGAAGTTTGCCGCAACCGAGGTTGCCCGGGCCGGGATAACAGTCCGGACCGCGGCCGAGGAAGCAAAACGGATCTACGGCGAGATTATCCCGCTCGACTGGGGGAGCGACAGCGAGGGCCGGACCGGTTACCTGCGGCGCTTCCCGCTCGGGCCCGTGCTCGGGATCGTGCCGTTCAACTTCCCGCTCAACCTCGCCTGCCATAAGCTTGCACCGGCGATTGCGGCCGGGAACTCCGTCATCCTCAAACCATCGTCCGCGACCCCGGTCTCCTGCCTGCTCCTCGGGGAGATGGCGGTGGAAGCCGGGCTGCCGCCCGATGCCATCAGCGTGCTTCCCTGCCCGGCCGGCAGGGCCGAGCAGCTCGTAAAGGATCCCCGGATTGCGTACCTCTCGTTTACCGGCAGCTGCCCGGTCGGGTGGCACCTCAGGGAGATTGCGGGAAGGAAAAAAGTAGGTCTCGAACTGGGCGGGAACGCGGCTGTGATCGTACACGAGGACGCAAACCTTCCGTACGCTGCATCCCGGATCGCCACGGGCGGTTTCAACAATGCCGGGCAGGTCTGTATTTCGGTGCAAAGGGTGTTCATCCACCGCCCGGTGTACGAGAAGGCCCGCGACCAGATCCTTGCAGCCGTGAAAAAACTCCACTTCGGCGATCCCCGGGACCCGGCAACCGATATCGGCCCGATGCTCGACCGGGTCAAAGCCGAGCAGGCGTACGCGAAAGTGCAGGACGCAATCCGGCAGGGCGCAAAATGTCTCTGCGGCGGCACGCTCGAAGGCACGATGTTTGCCCCGACCGTGCTCGAAGGGACAAAACCCGGCATGCGGGTGAACTGCGAGGAGGTCTTTGCACCGGTGATCTCGCTTCATCCCTACGACACGTTTGCCGATGCGATCCGGATGGCAAACGACGGGGAGTACGGGCTCCAGGCGGGAGTCTTCACGCAGGATATCGGGCGGGCATTTTCTGCGTTTGAAGAGATGGATGTCGGCTGCGTGC
>JAQWDG010000238.1 GCA_028705545.1 Methanoregula sp.
ACTTTTTTTCACGCGGGACGCGATTAAGCAAGCCCCGAAAACCCGTGCCTGTTTTTTTACGCGGGTTTAATCGTCTGAAGTCCCCCATACTATCAGGAATCTGCGCCATGTATTTCCACATCATCCTCACGGACGACTGCAATCTCTGCTGCCGTTACTGCCGGGCAAAGGCATTCGAGGAAGAGGAAGAAGCCGATTCCGATGTCCCGGTCGAGATCGACGAGCACCTTAAGCCGGATTTATCCTACGACCCGGAACTTCTCTATTCGTTTCTCAGGAAAGACCCGGACCCGACCATCACATTCTATGGCGGCGAACCGCTCATGCGCCGCGATCTCGTGGAAAAGATGGTGCGCGAGGCTCCGGCACGCCGGTTCATGATGCAGACCAATGCAGTCCTGCTCGATAAGCTCCCGGCCGATGTCGTCAACCGGTTTACTACGATCCTCGTCTCGCTGGACGGGCGAAAAGAGCTGACCGATGGCAACCGGGGCGACGGCGTTTTTGAAAAAGTCATGGCAAACGTCAAAAAAATCCGGGCAAACGGATACACTGGCGAACTCATCGCGCGGATGACCGTGACCGAGCGCACCGGTATTTTCGATGCGGTCCGCTACCTCGCAGACAACCCATACCATTCGTTCTCTTCCATCCACTGGCAGATGGACGCAAACTTTTCGGGCGATTTCGGCCACCGGGAGTTCGAGAAGTGGGTAAACGATAGCTACAACCCGGGGATCCGGGCGCTCGTTGCCGCATGGGTCGACGAAATGGAAAAAACCGGCCGGGTCCCGCGCTGGTACCCGTTCATCGATCCCATGGAAGACCTTCTTACAGGGCGCCAAAGCCTTTTGCGGTGCGGATCCGGGCACGCCAACTATGCGATCATGACCGACGGACACATCGCCCCCTGCCCGATCATGATCGGCATGAAACAGTATTACGTGGGCCATATCCGGGACGCGGACCCCATAAATCTCAGGAAAATTCCGGTGGGCGGCGAGTGCGGGACCTGCACCATCCGCACGTTCTGCGGGGGCCGGTGCCTGTACTCAAGCATCGTAAAACCGTGGAAACGCGAAGGGCGCCGGCTCGTGTGCGGCACGGTCGAAAACCTGCACGATGCCCTTTTTGCCGCGCTGCCCCGGGTCAGAGCACTCATACGTGACGGGAAAATTTCCCCTGCGGATTTTGCCCACGAAAAGTTCAACGGCTGCGAGATCATTCCATAATCTCCCCGAAGCAAAGGGCGGCAGAACCGGCCGGCGCGATGCAGATGTATTTATACTCAATGGTACGATGAATATGTGCAGATATAAACTGCATGAGTAATACCAATGGAAAGAAAAGGATTTGGCGGCCCGAGAAATTTCGGTCCCAGAGAAATGACAAAGACAGTCTGTTCTGACTGTGGCAAAGAGTGCGAAGTCCCGTTCAAGCCGACCGAGGGCAGGCCGGTTTACTGCAGGGACTGCCTGCCCAAACACCGGAAGCCCCGCTTCTGAGTAGATAATCTTTAAAAATTTCTTTTTTTACGATTGTTCCGGTGTCGGATATCCCGATCCGAGAGATTATTACGCTGCCGCCATAACGAATGCCTATGGCATCCACATGGCACGAAGCGCTCGATGCGGCAAGAAAAGCCGGTCTCCCGCAGGTCTTCCACGATTGCGACACCGGCACGTACGGGGCCTGCCGCGAAGGCGAACCGCAGGGAACGTTTAAGAACGGCGTCCTGGTTGAGCACCGTTGTATCTGTATGCCGGCGCATCTCTCCGCAGAAGAACTTGAAGAAAAAGAGCAAAAATTCCGAAAGGAAAACCCGGACTGGTGATCAGCGGTGCCGGATCTCTTCGCGGAACCGGTGGAAGAGTTCGTACATCATCATCCTTAACTCGGCGCCGACATCCTCCCAGCTCTTGGGGGTGACGGGTTCTGCCGGAGAAGGCGTTTCCCCGGCCACAACCACATCGGATTTCTCGCGGAGCTTTTCCTTTGCCCAGAGATCGCAGATGATCTCGTAGTAGCCGGCAAGGAGCACGATGATGAACACGATCGGCACGATCACAAACGAGAGCAGCCAGAAGTAATGGTAGATATTGTTGCCGGTGGTCGTATCGACCCATTCAAAGACCCGGAGCACGAACGCGATGATAAAGACGCTCCCGATTGCCTTGATTACCGGGGCCGGGAGGTTTAAGGGGAAGGGAAACGCCCCGAAGATGTCCGCGACAAAGATGATGATTGCTATCAAAAGCAGCAGCCAGAAGTTTAAGTCGAGGAATGCCACTCCCGAGTGGTAGAGCGGGCTTTTGACATAATAGGTCAGGATATTTGCCAGCACGACCACGATCAGGAAACAGAGGATCCCGATCATCCGCGAGACAAAAACCCACCCGAGTGAGTGCTGCTTATCCGGCCACATGATTGCTCACAAAAGTGTATTTCCTACTATTTTGTCCGCAGGGTATAAAGTCATCATGGAATAATACCGGGCCAAAAATCCCATTATCCTGCCCGTCAGATACCTCAGGACATGCAGATCAATTTCAAACGATATGCGCTCTACCTCCTCCGCTGGCAGGCAAGTACCCCGATCCTTGCCGGTGTCGGTATCATTCTTGCCGCGATGGGCCAGATCGTTGCCGCAATCGTGGCAAACCTTATCGGCGGTCTCGTCTTTTTCTGGGTTGATCAGTACATCTTCACGTCCCAAGCGCTTGCCGCGCAGTGGGAGGTAAAGGAAAATATCCGGTGCGTGGACTGCGGCAACGTTACCCGGGGCTACAGGCTCGTCCGGTCCGGAGACTATGACAAGAGCGAAGACAAAGCCCCGGAGTTTCGGTGCGAAGCGTGTTCGAAGAAAAAATCCGAGGCGCTCAAAAACAAGGGCATCAAAGTGGAATAAACAGGAAAATTCCTGCACCAATCTTTTTTGCCGGGCCTCGTGCCACAAGATCCTGGTTACAAAATTTTTCATTCAATAGGTCCGCGCCCGTGCGCGTACTTCTAAAATAGTATATTTTTGTACATTGTTTTCTTTTTTGTACCAGTAATGTATAAATATGTACACTAAAAACCAGATCTAAGCATTAGTGGGCCGGTATTCCAGTCATATCCCGGTATTCGTGCCCACCGGTGCGGAGTCCCGGGCGGGACACTTCACATACCTCGTTCCTGCCCGAAAATTCCTGACAATTACTCACCAGAAGGTGATTTCCTTGGGATGGAGACTGATACAATTTCACCGGAACTAAAACTGAATCT
>JAQWDG010000239.1 GCA_028705545.1 Methanoregula sp.
TTTCACCCTGTAACGATCCATGGCACGATACTGTCCCGCGGACTGCGGTTGTAAAAGCCGGGGACTCATCGAAAAACACCTGGTCATATCTCCTGAATACCTCCGGATTTAAGTCCGATGATTATCTGATCTACGTCAGGGAAACGCGAAATGAGGGTGCGTTTTTGACCAACACCCTGTTTCATCTGTATTGACAATGTCCGGAATCCAGGCAGTAGGAAACCCCATGAGCCGGATGGACCCCGCACGATTTTTCCCGCAGGCACTCTCAATGGCCGCGGGGGGGCGCCGGGCAATCGGTAAAGGATCGGCCCAGAACGAATATAACATTCCGGGCCAACAGTTGCCTGTTCCCGTTTCACTCACGGGCCGGGACTGATGAACACGATAAACCCTCTAAACCGCAACGGTATCTTCCTGATTCTTGCCGCACTCCTGGTGATATCGGCCGGCTGCATCGCAGACCAGCCGCAGGCAAACGCAACACCGGCCCGGCCGGCAGCAGATACCAGCTCTTCCCAAACGCCGGGAACCGTTACAAGCACGTTCCAGGCAACGATAACGCCAACAATCACCGCAACGCCTTCGCCAGCCGCCAACATCGCCTCGTTCTCGGACCATGGATCCGTAAACGTCCTTCGGGGCAAACCGTTCACGATCACCGGCACCGCTCCCGACAAAACGATGACCACCGTGCAGATCTGGCTGCTCAACCGGAGCGTCACGACCATGCTCGTCCCGGTACAACCGGACGGGACGTTCTCGGTCACGCTCGATGCCGGAACGACCGCCGCCCTGTCCCGCAATTTTTCTTCGGCAATTATCGCCCAGTACCCGGCCCCGCCCGATCGTTTCGCGGTAAACTACGACCCGGCCTCCGGGCAGATCACCGCCTCTTCAGCGGTCCCGGACAGGGTCCTCACCGGGGTAAACGATAAGCAGTACTATCCCACAACACAGCAGGATTACCTCTGCCAGGCGATCGACTCCCCCGGTACGAATAACTCGTGCAGCGTAACTTTCCTGAATGGAGTCGATGCCTGGATCGGCATTGCACCCATCCCGCCGGGCCCGCCCGGGACCATGACCGTCTCTGGTACCACCAGCCTGCCGGCCGGGACACCGCTTGGAATCGATGTCGCCACGGTCAACACGCATCCGACGCCCAAGAATTACGATTTCTCCCACGAATACGCGGATGGATCCGCAGTCGTCACCGCGGGCACGGGCGGGACCAACCGGTATACCGGCACGGTCGACACCTCCCCGCTCAACACGGGCAGGTACTTTGTCAGCGTATCCACGGGAGACGAGAATCTCCAGGCAAACGCCCACACCTATGCCGATGTGATCTCCCCGGCCGCCACGCAGGCATGTACCAAAAACGAGATCAACTGGTCGGAGCTCGGCCTTCCCGCACTCCAGGTAAACGAGAGTCTCCAGCCGGTCCTCCTTGCCGGCGAACTCAAAATTGTCCCGCCCGGGACATCGGCCGGGAACAACGAGGTGCCGTACGGTTCCATCATCGATTGCGGGGCGGGAGGGATCTGCCGGGTGTTCGACTCGTCCGGTGTCCAGTTCCTCACGGCCTACGATTCAAACGAGATGCACCTGATGGAAGTCCCGAACGGCGGAATGATCGGGTCTGCATCCGGGGGAAATGCTACCGTTATCAGCCTGAACGGGACCGTTGTCCTCACCAAGATCAACGAGTGTACCAGCGGGAACTGACACGTACCTGGGCCGGTATACGGGCCCATTTTTCCCACCACTCTTTTTAAAAAACGCACCCGACAGCACCGGATCCTGCGGGAAGATGGCGGAGCGTTTCGGACGGCTGCCACCCCGGCCATACATTTTTTTACCTGCATGACCCCCTATCGCGGGCATTTGCCGGCCGGTCCTGCCATCCCGTACGTAGTTCTCCGGTAAAAAGTCCAGCAGGACTCGGAAAAACCCGGCCGGAACAGGGGATCCCTGCGGGGGGTCATTGGGGGAAATTTGTTTTTTTAGTAGCAAAAAAATGCCGGATATTTTCCATTTTCACGAGAGAAAACCGAGAAAACTGCACAAAAACCACAGATCGCTTTTTCCCCCAATGACCCCCCGCCCTCGCCAAAATACCGGGCTCATCGCAGGATTCGTGCACCTGTGCCTCCCAAAAAAATTACTGCACGGATTTTTTCACTCACCGCCAGCGTTATCGGATCCCTTCCCGATGTACCGGTACCGATGACCCTGCTCCCCGGATAAAACCAGACGGTGACCGGATCCGGCCTTCTATCGGTAGAGGATCTGTCCATAAATCGTTTATGAAGCGGGATCACCAGTCCATGTACGTGAGTCACATGATCGCAAAAACCACGGGCATACTCCTGCTTGCCGGTGCAGTCATCGGCATTCTGGCCTGCCTTGGCGCCGTGGCCCTGACAGGATGGGGATCGGGGGCGGACTGCCCTTCCCTCCTCTCCCCGGTCACCGGCGGCCTCGCAGGTGGCGGGACCGATATGGGAAACATCCCGGAATTTTCCACAGAAGAACAGGCACAGCAGTTCCTGATCACCCACACCGATGCCGGGCAGGGCAGCTCCGTTTCCTCCCCGGCACCGCAACAAACCATATCCGTTTCCTCAGGACCGGGCGGTGTCCGGACCTGGAGTTTCGATGTCGATACCTCGACATTTAAACCGGACGAATACCTTGTCAAGGCAAGTGCCATCCTGCAGGATGCCACGGGCACTGCGCTCTTCAATGTGCTCGAACGGCCTGCGGGCAGGAGTCCTGCGGCAGGCAGCGGAACCGGCGGATCGTCCGGTACCTCCTCTGCTTCGGGAAGCAGCTATTTCATCACCATCGATCCGATAGGCAGCCACTATGTGGGCGACCGGTTTACTATCACCGGCACTACCAACATCCCCGCCGACAGCGATATCCTTGTCGAAGTCTATACCTCATCGTTTGCCCCGTCCCAGAAAAGCCTGAGCGGGAAATTCTCCGGGACAAGCGGGACGGTGAAAATCTCGTCCTGGTCCACCGCCCCGGTACCGGCAGCCACGCCCGCACCGGTGACTGCCGTTCCCACATCGGCTGACGGGCACCGGTATTCCACAACCAATGTCCAGGTCCGCGAAGTAGACGAGGCGGATATTGTCAAGACAAACGGCACCTACATCTACGCAGTCACGGGCGACACGCTCCGGATTATCGACGCCTGCCCGGCCGAACACGCAAAAATTGTTGCTACCCTGAAATTCTCGTCAAACCCCG
>JAQWDG010000028.1:0-3244 GCA_028705545.1 Methanoregula sp.
CATTTATATAATATTTTATTCAATCTGACAGTATTTGACCCGGCGCCCCGCACTGTGATATAAAAATGACAATATCCCATTTGGTTATTGAAAACCTGACTCCTGCCCTTGAAGCCGGTGATCTCTCGTCCGTTCAATCGATACTATCCGATGTGTCGCATCTTAAAGGAAAACATTCCCGCGAATCTGCCCAATGCATGGTAAATACTACTGTTGTAACCTATGCTATCCAAAAAAACCAGCCGGAATTAGTAACTGTCCTTCGGGAGATCCCTCAGCAAAGTGTTGACGCATTGGTCTCAAACATCCTGGAACATTATGTTGCTACCGGGGATAAACGGTGGATCCCGGCACTCGATCATATATCCCGGTGCCCGGTAAAGAAAAGTGTGCAGTCCCGGATCATCGCAAAGTGTGCGGAATTTTTAATTTCTTCTGGTATTTCGCACTCGGACTCCATATATATTGCAGATGGTCTTGACTACCTCACCCGGATTTCATTTAAGAAATACCGTTCTGATTGTATTATCCGATCTGCTCCCCGTCTTACTGAATGGGCTGCGGATCATGACGATCCTTTCCTGTTGCATCAGGTTCGGGTTCTCCTTAAAGATGTAACCGATGCTTCAAAACGCGCCCAGTGTTATTCTGATCTTTCCCGGGCGTATGCAACGGTTGCCGTCCATAGAACCGAAGTCTCTCTTTTTCTGGACAGTATCCGTATTGCATCTGAAATTCCCCAGAATCTGAAACGGAAGGAAAGTATCCGGTACAGTATCGGTACCGGTATGAATTCCGGATTCTGCAAGGATCTGTTGTCGATTCAGGAGTTTCTCTCCCGGTTTTCAGATCTCCCCGAAGATGTGCAGGACGATCTGCTTGGTGCCCTCATTGATCAATTCCTTACTCTCGAAACAGACACGTCTGTAATTTCATCTCTGCTGGAATCTGTCTGCAACGAACGTCCCTCATCCATCAGTGTGGTAGTACAGGAATTGCTCTCCAAAGCAGAACATTCCGGTGAATCCCGATATCTTGCCGAGGCTGTCCGGTATCTCTGCCATTTGCCTGAAACTGGGGACTATCCGATTCGGGAGATAATACGGGCCGGTGTGGCTGTCGCCCGAAATGTTCATTCCTCTGCAATCCTGTTGGATCTGCTCCAGCATCTCGAAGGGCAATATCCTCTGAAAAATCATTCAGGGATCTACCTTCAGTTCTCGCAGAGTGTACTTTTATTGGGCGATTTTCCGCATGCGGTTCAGTTATTTGAAAAAATATCCGGTCCGGCAGATAATGTTCACCAGTACTCGCAGTTTCTTCTGGACCTGACGGTTGAAGGAGTCCTCCACGATCAGATTTTCACTTTAGGTACGCCTGTTTTTAAACGGGTAGATACGGCCGTATTCGCTGCCATTGTACCACAAGCGGTATCCCGGATCGTCCACACCCTCCAATTCACCGAAATCGTTAACCACCGTGTGTCCTTCAAACAACTGGTAGAATCTCATCCTGATGCAGATCACCTTTTTCTGGACACGGTGACCTGCCTTGCCAACCGGGGATTCCTGGAGTCCTGGGACTCCTCGGTTCTCGTGGATTTCGCGAAATCCATCCAGGATCGGTCTCTTCGCGAACAGGCGATTTCACGGATCGTTGTGAACCTTGCTGAAATGGGTGTCCGGACGCAAAACCGCGATTTCCTCCAGCATGCCGTAGGAATTACCTGCCTTATCGACGATCAGCAGGCGCGGTCCGCAACGATGAGCCAGATTATTGATAAAGCTGCCCTTTTTGCGGCAACCCAGGGAGACCTCGATCTCCTGTTGCGAATGCGAAGCTGGAGCGGATTACTCTTAGACCGGGATCTTGTTAGTTATGCGATGCAGACCATTACCGATGGCGTACTGAAGTATGCAATCGCCACGAGCGATCCGGAGATCCTGGATGAAGCATACCGGGTTGCGCAGGATATCGACGATCCCTCCTTAAAAACCCAGATATGTGAGCGCATCGCGGAAGCGTTTGTCAGGATTGGGTGTGACCGTATTGAAAAGTCTGTGGCCGCAGGGACCCTTGCGTTGTATCAGGATCACCAGCTGCTTCCCTTTGAGAAAGGGCTGGCCCTGCTTAAAACCGAGATCCGAAATCCTCATGTTTCCATAAAAATCTCGCGGATGATCGATATCATCCTCCTCTCTTCAAAGAAGGATTTGAAAAGATATTACCTTCTTCCTCTAGCGCAGTACACTCTCGAAATTGAAAACTCATGCGAACGCGATGCCATGATGGCCCGGATCGTTTCAGGGCTGGGGGAGGAATTGGATCACCCCGACTCTTCCGATCCCTACGAGGGTCTTGCCTATCTTCTTTTGGAACACTACAACAAACGGCCGGATCTTCGTGTAATCGGTCTGATAAAGCGGCTTCTTGAACTGGCGCACAATCCTTTTATCAGGCTCAGGGGATTTTGTATTCTTGCCGATTCAGCACTCCGGATAAACGAGCCGGAACAGGCGCGCCGGATTCTCGATGAAACGTTTTCTGCGGTTGCGGGGCTGCCTGCCGAGCATCAGAAGATCCAGATCCTGGCCGGTTTAACGGTGGGATACCTGCAGGTTGATCCCGTAAAAGCACAACAGTGCCTCAAAGACAGCCTTGCAAAATTGCCCGGTGTCGAACCGGAGAACGATGCAGTTGCGCGCCGCAGGATTATTATGGCCGTTGCAGGATTTAACGAGGTGTTGCCCAGCGACACGTCCGTGTCTCTTGTCCTGGATATCGCTAAAAAAATTTCAAATCCCTCCGAGTACGTCAGGACCCTGATTCTCGCATATCCGCTGGTCCAAAAGGATAAGGAAAAATGTACCCCTGTTATCCGGACCATTACCGATGCTATTGATAACATCGAATCGCCGTACGATCAGATCCTGCTCCTCCTGGAAGTCGTACCCCTTGCGATTGAGAGCTGCGATGAGAATATGCCTCTTTATCTTTTAAAAAAAGTGGATTTGTGTTCGAAAACCCTCAATATCCCCTATATTTCAGACACCCTTCACGGGGAGGTTGCCCGGTTGCTGGCAGTCCTTTCCAAAAAACAAAAAAATCCCTCATACCTCGAAAAGGCCGCACAGCAGTTGTTCCAGATTGACGATGATGAACTGCGCCAGATCCGGTTGTCCCAGATTGGTTATGAAGATACACCGGAGAGGAGAGTGCCGTTCTCAAAAATTATGGGTGCCGC
>JAQWDG010000028.1:3344-13634 GCA_028705545.1 Methanoregula sp.
TCGATGCTTTTTAGTTGTCCCCGTGCGGTAATACGGGAGATCAAAACCCGGGATATCCCGGTAAAACACTACGATGATTTTTCTATCATCAAATATGACGGCCGAATCAGTACAGCACTGTGAAGTTATCCGTTTTTTGTAAGGCGTTTACGTAATTGTTTACCTGATTGTCGATTTTACTGTTGTCAATCGTACTCTTAAACGTCCCGATTAATTCTTTTACGAGCATATCTGAAAGTATGCACCGTGTAGGTGTCAGTTCATAATCCTTGACGGTCAGACCCGTACGTGCTATCTGACAGACAACAAGATCGATCATCCCGGTTTTTAACGGACCGATAAGATCCCGGACAAGTGCTCCCTGTCCGTCATACAACAGACCACTATCCGGATCCAGATGGGATCCGATGACCGCTACCATGCAGTTACCATAGAGCATGGAGTAGCCAAACGAGAGCATCGCGTTTACCGGATCTCCCAGCGGCCGGATTGTTCGTTGTTTAAAATTAAACCGTTCCGGGATAATCCGGGCCATTATCTCATAATACATTTTAGTGGTCAGGTTTGACAAACGGCGAATCTCGTCCATCTTCACAAGATACTCGAGTTCATCGAGTGCATTATGGAGGATATCGAGTTCGCCTGCATACAACAGGTCGCTGTCGCAAAGGGTTTGGAATTTCCCGATTGCGACAAGGCGGGAACGCAGGGTGGCCTGTGCAAGTTTTATGGCATATCTCTGACAGGGAAGTTCTTCCTGCAACTGCTGGATTTCACGATCTGTACAATCGCCATGAGGCCGGATGCTCCCGACCGGGGTACCGTCAGGGTCGAAAAAAGAGATATACGAACCGTTTTTTGCCAGGTGTGCTACAGTTGTGGAACTTAGTGTATGCCCTCCCACAATCAGCAGATGTTTAATTTCCTGGAGCGGGAATTCTTCCAAACGTCCTTTCTGTAAAATAATCAGTTTATCCTGCGTGGATTTAATGTGGGCACCAAACCCGTATACCGCCAGCCAGGGGATTTTTTTTGTCATATCCGGCCCACATAATCCCTATTTTAATTCATTAAATTAGTGCCGTGTGCCTCCAGATTAAGGCATCGTTTTGTGTGGTATTCTAAAAAAAAAATTCATGGGGTAAGCACGTGGCAGGCAGAGTGAATCCGGGTCGGGCCGGCCAAAACAATGACCTATAAAGGCTACTACAGGTAATACTATTTCAGTGTCATGCAATAGCATACCAGAGGGATTTCATGTTCTGGGATAAAAAAATGGAAACGCTGAAGTCCAAGGATCTTGAATCACTTCAGCTCAAACGCTTAAAGACGACTGTTCATGCAGTTCAGGATATTGGTTTTTACCGGGACCAGTTTGCCAAAGCGGAAATTTCCCCGGCCGATATTAAAACCCTTGATGATGTAGAAAAACTCCCCTTTACCAGAAAACAGGATCTCCGCGACGGGTACCCGTTTGGCTTTTTTGCCGTTCCCTTAAAACAGATCGTACGCATCCATACGACATCTGGCACCACCGGGAAACCGACCGTTGTCGGATATACCCGCAAGGATCTTGACACGTGGGCAAACCTCATCGCCCGGAACATGACCATGATCGGCGTCACTGAAGACGATATCTTCCAGAACATGGTGAATTACGGGATGTTTACCGGGGGACTGGGGTTCCACTACGGAGCTGAAAAAATCGGGATGACGGTAATCCCAAGTGCGACAGGGAATACCCGGCGCCAGATCGAGATGATCCGCGATTTTGGCGTCACTACGATCCACTGTACCCCCAGTTATGCGATGCATCTCTCGGAGGTCGCAGAAGAGATGCACGAGGATCTCCCGACATTAAAAACCGGTATCTTTGGAGCGGAACCCTGGTCGGATACCATGCGCCACACGCTCGAAGAACGGCTGGGTGTTACCGCGTACGATTCTTACGGTATGAGCGAGCTCTTCGGGCCCGGAGTGGCATTCGAATGCCCGGAAAGAAACGGCCTTCATATCTGGCATGACAGCTATTTTGTAGAGATCATCAACCCAAAGACCGGGGAACGGTTGTCCGATGGAGAGCGCGGGGAACTGGTCGTCACGCCGCTGGTAAAAGAGGCCATGCCCCTCATCCGCTACCGGACCGGTGATGTTACGATGCTCATGGAGGACGGGTGCCTGTGCGGCCGAGGCAAGAAACTGGCCCGCCTGACCGGCAGGAGCGACGACATGCTTATTATCCGCGGTATCAACGTCTTTCCGTCGCAGATAGAACATGTGCTCCTCAGGATCCCGGAGGTAGGCAATCAGTTTATGGTTTATATCGACAGAATCAATCATCTGGATGAGATGACTGTGGAAGTCGAGATCAACAGGAGCCATTTTTCCGGCGAACTTGCCGACCTTGCAAAGATCCAGAAGAAGGTCGTAAAAGAGCTACACGACACCCTCGAACTAAGGACCACCGTAAAACTTGTCGAGCCGGGCTCGCTGCCCCGGTTTGAGGGAAAGGCGAAACGGGTGATTGACAGACGGAGTGATATGTGATGCAGTTCTGGGATCCGAGAATAGAGGAGATGCCCAAGGCAGACCTCCAGAAAATGCAGTATAAGCTGCTCAAGAGCCTTATCTGCAGGCTCTATAGTTTCTCCCCATTTTACCATGACCGGATGAAAGCGCAGAAGGTCCACCCGGACGATATCCGGGAGTTATCGGATATAAGAAAACTCCCCTTTATGTTCAAGAAGGACCTGCGGGACAATTACCCGAACCATATCTTTACGGCGACCCGGGAGGAGCTGGTCCGTTACCATGTCTCTTCGGGAACCACCGGCAAGCCCACGGTTGTCGGATACACGCAGAAAGATATCGATATGTGGAGTACGTCCATTGCCCGGGGGCTTACTGCGATTGGCCTCGGAAGAGGTGATGTCATCCAGGTCAGTTACGGGTACGGCCTCTTTACCGGCGGCCTTGGCCTGCATTACGGTGCCGAACGGATCGGTGCAACCGTGCTTCCGACCAGTGTGGGAAACACCGAGCGGCAGGTCGAACTGATGCAGGATCTCGAAGTAACGGCAATTGCCTGCACGCCCTCCTACCTGCTCCATATCGGCGAAGTTGCGGAAAAAATAGGCATTGACATTAAAAAAGACACGCACCTCAAAGCCGGGATCCTCGGGGCAGAGCCATGGACCGAGAACATGCGCAAGAGGATGGAAAACTGGCTGGGTATCAAAGCATACGATATCTACGGGACAAGTGAGCTCTCCGGCCCGATGTTTACCGAGTGTGCAGAACAGAACGGGTTCCATATCTGGTCGGATATCGCTCTTGTGGAAGTTATCGATCCAAAGACCGGCGAATCCCTTGAACCCGGCGAAAAGGGAGAACTTACCCTCACAATGCTCCAGAAAGAGGCACTCCCGATGATCCGGTATCGTATTGGAGATATTTCATCTGTAGACGAGGATGTCTGCCCGTGCGGACGAACAAGCCCGCGGATCAACCGGATTCAGGGCCGTGTAGACGACATGCTGATCATTCGGGGCATCAATGTTTTCCCCTCTCAGGTGGAGTATACCTTAATGACCATTCCCGAGGTGGGAGAGCACTTCCAGATCGTTGTCGAACGGACCGGGGCACTCGACGATATGCTCGTCCGGGTGGAGCTGACAAAAGAATCTTTCAGCGACAAGATCAACGATCTGATGAAGATCCGGCAGAACGTCGAACACCGGCTCCGGAACGCGCTGAACGTTGCCGTGGATGTCGAACTCGTGGAGCCGGGATCGTTGCCCCGCTTCGAGGGGAAATCCAAGAAAGTAATCGACAAGAGGGCGATCTAGGTATGGACACAAAAAAGTATGTCATAAAGCAGATCTCGATCTTCTCGGAAAACCGCCCGGGCAGGCTCGCCGCCGTTGCCCAGGCGCTGGGAGAGGAGAAGATCAATATCCTTGCATTCAGTATTGCAGAAGCAAACGGTTTTGGGGTTATCCGGGCACTCGTCGATCACCCGGAAAAAGCCTACAAAAAGTTGTCATCCCTGGGATACAACGTTGCGTTCACCGATGTTATCGCAGTCCAGATGAAAGACCAGCCCGGCGGGCTCTACGACATTGCAAAGGTGCTCGGGGATTCCGGGATTAATATTGAATATTCCTATGCTTATTCCGGGAAGAAGGTGGCAGTTCTGATCCTCCGTGTCGATCAGGTAGAGGATGCCATAGAAAAAATCCAGGGCGCCGGTGCCACACTTCTCGAGCACACGGTGTTCCATTGACTGCCAGCTTCTCACTTTTTTTCCCATTTGATCAGTTCGGTAACTTCAGATAATGTACTGCCCCGCCGGATCTCCTCGCGGATCCGTGCCTCGGTCTTTTTTACTTCCAGCGCCCGGCGTGCCACTTCATATGCCCGTGCTGCGGGAACCGCAACAACCCCGCTTTCGTCGCCGACAATCCAGTCCCCGGGATGGATGTACTGGCCGCAGCACCGGATCTCCGCATTGATCTCGCCCATCCCTTTGGGCTCTCCTGCGTTGGGGACAATGGCCTTTGCAAAGACCGGGAACTTCATTGCCCGGATATCGTCGATATCCCTCACGGCCCCATCGATCACGACCCCGGCAAGACCTTTCTTCTGGCAGCTTAAGGTAGCCAGTTCCCCCCAAGGCGCCACGTGAATGCCGCCGTCGTTGTTGATGACAAGAACCGCTCCTGCCGGTGCTTTCTCGATAGCCTCAACGGGTTTTGCCCAGTCCCCGGCAAAGGTCTGCACGGTTACCGCCTTTCCTGCCATCTTCACGTTCCCGCAGACCGATACCAGTCCCGGGAGCGCTCCTTTCCGGTGCATCGCATCGCTGATATTTGGGGTGGAGACCTGCATGAAAAGTTCATGGATTTCCTCATCAGGGTTCTTCTTATCCGGGGCCGCGACAGAGGGTGAATCGATGGACTGGCGGATTTTTCGGGCAGATGCAGTTACCTCGGCAGACCGGGCGATCCATCCCCCGACAATCACGATATCGGCACCCTGTTTTACAGCCTCCCCTGCCGTCACGGCATCGAGTCCACCCGCTACGGCAACCGGGATATGGATCCCATCCCGGACAGACTTTAAAAGATCCAGCGAGTCTTTCCCTATCATCTGCTGGTCGATACCAACATGGGCCACGATGATATCCACCCCGAGTTCTTCAAGACGGCCCGCTCTTTCTGCAGGATCCCTGACATTGATGAGATCTGCCATCAGCCGGGTTCCGTACAGCCGGCTTGCCCGGACTGCCTCTTTGATGACTGCATCATCTGCATCAGCGAGGATACAAACAATATTCGCGCCGGCCTTTGCCGCCATCTCCACTTCCATGGTGCCGGTGTCTGCAATTTTCATATCCGCCACGATCACTGCATCTGGGAACTTTTCACGCAGAGTCCGGACAGCCAGCATGCCCTCGCTCTTGATAAGCGGTGTTCCGGCTTCGATCCAGTCGGCCCCTCCGGCAAACGACTCTTGTGCAATCTGCACGGCCCGGTGAAGTTCAAGGAGATCCAGTGCCACCTGGAGGGTAACCTTTTTCATGATCAATGATGGGTTGTGGAGGGGGCATAAGGATTGCGAGAGGGACCGAAGCAACAATGGGTAAAGTGAATTCTTTACTAAACTCCCCGGGATCTGCCCGTGCAGGAGAGACCGGCTTTATTGCCCGGCATGAAAGAAAACGGATCGCAAGCTGACAATTTTCTTTTTTTCGTGAAAACAAGGTGAGAAGTACGTACCCGGTATCCGGGTAATTACCCGGATACCGGGTGTACAATTGACTGGCAGAATTTTTCTCCGTCGTACGATTTTAAGAGATTTTGGAATAAAAAAAAAGTTCAATCCAGAAGCTGGCAATTTTAAAAAAGATCGATCCGGTTGTTCACGGATTCACAAAAAGTTCGTAAATGATACCCGATAAAAAAGTGAGATCTCGATCCTGTACAAAATCCCCCCTGGGTTATTCTTTCTTGAACTGATCGAAGAATACCAGTTTTTTCGTCTCTTTTTTCGTTGCCAGCGCGACATCGTCCGGCAGCCCTGCCGGGACAAGGGAGACAAGGGTATATTTTTCCGGGACATCGAGAAGTTTTCGGATATCCTCAGCATATTCCTTTTTATCGCCGGCGACCCAGCACGAACCGACGCCATATGAGTGCAGGCCGAGGATCAGGTTTTCGGTAGCTGCACAGCAGTCCTCAAGATAGTATTTTGCCGTCCGTTCCCCAAACACCGTAAAGCAGAGCGGTGCCTGTGAAATGAATTTCCCGTGATCGGTAAGTTCGGCAATCTTCCCCAGCATCACTTTATCCCGTACGACCCCAATCAGCCACGGCTGGAGGTTCATGGCGGTGGGTGCATGCACCGCGCATTCAATAGCATCGTGGATAAACGCCTCGTCAACGGGTGCCTGTTTGAATTTCCGTATACTGTGGCGGCCTTTGATTACTGCGGTTATAACATTCATACAACGGATATGGAGAACTGGGAAATAAAAAGATTATGTCCGTGATAAAAATGGATTAGTTCTGCCGTTTTACCATAAAGAGCAGAAGGACAGCAATTGAGATCAGGGAAACGGCCACGTCAAATCCCGGGGCAGATGTGGGAGAGGATTCTGTCGCTGTTGTTTCCTGTGATGTCGGTGAAACGGGTGCCGTTGTCGTCACGACAGGTAGTGTAGTGGTGGCAGTGGTAACCGTAGTCTTCGGTGCCTGTGTTGCTGTTGCCGTAGTTATTGTCGTCGTTGGTTTTGTTGTAGTACTGACCGAGGTAACCGATGTTGTCGAACTTGAGGTAGGAACGTTTACGGATATGAGCGGGTTCTGGTCCTGGTTGAGCAAACTCGTTTTCTGGCTGGTTGTTTTTCCGGTTGCACCGTACTCGTCGTTCATGCTGTTGACGTTGCATTCAACCCAGATTGTATACGACCCCGCAGGATAGAGTGAATTTCCGGTATCCCAGATAGGAGTTGTCTTGTAATACTGTGATGACGAGGTGATCCCGATATTTTCCAGTGGGGTTGTAGTCCCTGCAGTGTTCATAAGGGCTGTATATACCCCCCCGTTTGGAGACTGGACTTTTAAGGTCACCAGTGCCGGTGTGCCTCTCTGGGTACTGATGACATCCAGGTTCGAATCGATCCTGAACCGTACCTCGTCACCACGGGGCACCCACCGGTCCGTCACATCGACATTAACCGTGGTATCCTCAACTCGTATGGCAAGTGAGGGATCTGCAACCAAAAACGCCACGCCGTCAGCACTGCCCGCTGCATTCAACCGGTACCATGAACCGGTATATGCGCCGAACTGCGAAGGAAGTACATAGAAATTCGAAGGCGTGGAAACCGGCAATTTTACATCGGGCGAACTTGTTGCTATCGCCGCACCGGATGCCCACCATCCAATCTGTGTGTCGCTTCCCATTGCGGAGGAGATATCCAGATTGCTTTCTCCCAGAAACACGGTATTGCCTTGAGCGATTGTCCTGAGATCTCCAGCCACTGTCGGCACGCACAACAGGAGCAAAATTCCCAGGAAGATGAATCCCCGTATCGCGATTTTCTGTACCATAACCATCCATTCGGTTTTTGTCATAAAAAAACTGCTGTAAACCGGTTGCCCGAAGTGATAAAAAATAAAAATTTTCCGGCCATTGTATTAAAAAGGGAAGTACTGCTTCTTGTATCCTGTGGAAATAGGATCGCAGATGTTCTGGACAAGGATAATTTGGAAAAAAGTGAGTCCGGATTTACCGGCTTCAGGCAGACGTTTCCAGGAGTTTATCCACGGTTTTTTTGATCTCCTGATAAAATGCCCTGCCGGACGCAGCATCGGGAGAATCGACCATAATTCTGACGAGAGGTTCGGTTCCCGAGGCCCGGATCAACGCCCATTCGTTGTCCCTTTTAATCTTCAGGCCATCTGTCTTGTCGAGTGATTCATGTTTGTATTGTTCAGCCAGTTTATCGATAAGGTACGACCCTTTTGGCGTTGCAATCTTTTCTTTAATCATATGCCGTGCAGGCAGTTTTCGGATAAGTCCGGATACGGTGCTCCCCGTTTCTGCCAGAAGTGCGACCATCGTTGCCGCGGTCATTCCCCCGTCACGGCAGAACTGCTGTGCCGGAAAGATCAGGCCGCCGTTCCCTTCCCCTCCAAAGATGACTGGCTGCCCGGCATCGATCAATTCCCGCATGGTGCGGGCCACATAGATACTCCCGACAGGGGTGTACTGGACCCGGCACCCCTCTTTTTCTGCCACCATTTCCACCATCTGCGAAGTGCTGACCGGTGTCACGATCGTTCCCTTTGCCGTTTTACAGATGTGTTGTGCGATCAGGGCAAATTCATGATTTTCTTCGACAAATGTCCCGGTCTCGTCAATGAAAACAGCGCGGTCGGCATCGCCGTCGTGGGCAATCCCGAATGCGGCTTTGCTAGCCACAACAAGCGCTGCCAGTCCTTGTAATCCCTCTGCGGAAGGTTCCGGCAGGCGTCCGGGAAATGTCCCGTCCATAATCGCGTTGATCGTGAGTACCCTGCAGCCCAATGCCTGCAGGATGGCAGGAGTTGTCCGGCAGGCTGCACCCGATCCCGGATCAACGACAACGGTCATTCCTTTTCCCGGCAGCCCTTTGAAATGGGAGGTAATTGACTGGACATACGTATCGACAAGATGGGCACCGGGCATCTCCTTTCCTACCCGGTCCCACGATTGTGTTTCGAGATTCGTGGATTTGTCCAGTAACCCTTCGAGTTTGATGGTTTCCTCATCGCCCATCTCGGTGCCGTCTGCTTCGATGATCTTTATCCCGTTATATTGAGGAGGATTATGTGAGGCGGTGATCATTGCGCCGCCCGCATAGTGCCCTTTTACAATATACTGGAGAGCCGGTATGGGGAGAATTCCGCAGTCAACGACATCGCAGCCGGTTGCCATAAGTCCCGCCTTGACTGCATTTGCAAGGGCCGGGCCGGATGTCCGGGTATCCATTCCCACCGCAATACATCCGGGCCGCATTGTGCCGAGAGCTTCGCCAATGCGGAGCGCCAGCAGGGGCGTAATTTCCTTTCCGACGATTCCCCGGACGCCGTTAGTCCCGAACAACTGTTTTGACAGCTTTTTTATTGTCATCTTCGTGTAGATCCGTTCCGGTTTGAACGCTTTAATAATCTTCGAATAACGAGAGAGAGGCAAGTACATCGTTTACCGAGGGATTTCTCAATACACAGGTTTCGCTTGGGAGATCCCCGATTATGATCTTCGGGAAGCTGCGTGCTTTGAAACCTTCGATTACTGCGAAGTCTATCCCGGTGGCTTTCAGGTAGGATAGGATGGTGTCAAGATTATTCGAATGGAGCGCGATGACCGATTTTTGCGCATCGATCCCAACAGAAATGTCTGCCCCTCCTTCAAAGAACAATGTGGTATCCTTCTTTGTATCGAGAACAAATTCGTGGTCTCCAAGATGTTTGATTACACCAACACGGCCAAGATGTTTCAATTCGGGGATAAGGTTCCGGATAAACGTGGTTTTTCCGGTATTTGCCCGGCCGGATACCTGGATGATCTTCATGGTGGGTTTCCTGCAGAGGTATCGGAGGTTTCAGGTTTTTTTGGGAGTTGCTCTATTTTGGATTCCGGGGGTATAGTATCCTCTGATATATCGGGAGAGCGTTCCGGTGTTTCCATAGAATTTTTCGGAGCACTTTCCAGAGTAGTAACCTGTGAACCGGCTGGTTCAGGTGCAGGATCGGATGTGTTGTCTTCGTCTGAACGTGATTTTAAGATCGTTTTTGCGGTTTCGCCCACACTCCTCATCACCCGGGTGATCCGGTCTTCGATATCGATCTCTTCATCGATATCCAGTGTTGTTCCTTCGACTTCGAGGAGAAACCGGGAGACCTCGCTTGCTTCGAAGAGCAGGTCGTCCAGTTCATCGGTTGTGAAGAACCCGCACATGGCGCCATAAAAAAAGGTTGCGCTTGCTTTCCGGACTTTTTTCTTGAAAGAATGACGCGCCTGGTTGACTGCCTGCGGACTGTAGGGTTCTTCCATGAAGGGGACGAGTTCGGGAAGATGTTTCCCGATAAACGTCATCTCTGCTCCACCGGAGGTACGGAAATCGGTGCATAACCGGGCAAGGGCCCATTCCCGCGCAGTAATATATGTCCTTTTTCGCAGGAACTGGTTGACTTTCCGGTATGTCGCCCCGTCGACTTTTTTAAATTTCTTGTATTTGTT
>JAQWDG010000240.1 GCA_028705545.1 Methanoregula sp.
AAAAAAAGGTTAGATCGTAAAGAGATAGAACGACCCCACGAGGACCCCGAACGCGGCAACGATGAGTGCAACAAAGACCGCCGGGTTCCAGGCCAGTACTTTCCTGCCGTCGAGCACGCTGATCGGGAGCATGTTAAAGGCTGCAAGCATCGCGTTCACCTGGAGCCCGATGAGGCCGACAAGGGCAACAATATTCGCACCGACCCCCTGCGAGATCCCGCCGTAGAAGAGCAGGCAGGCAAACGGGATGCAGAGGACGAGGTTTGTGATCGGCCCCGCTGCCGAGATCTTCCCGTTCTCTTCCCGGGAGATCATGCGCCCGTCCGCCCGCATGTTGTAGATCATGGTTGCACCGGGTGCGGCAAAGACCACTCCCACAAGGGCGGCCATTGCGACTGCCACGAGAAGCATCATGTTGTCTTTCCGGAATTCCGCCCAGAACCCGTATTTGATCGCAGTAAACTTGTGCGCCATCTCGTGGAGGATAAACCCGAAAAAGACCACCACGAGCGATATCCCGAAGTAGACGAGGGCCGTTACCGCATCGACCCGTACAGGACTGAAGTTTAAGAATCCGCCGGGCGATATGAAGATAATCGCAAACGAGATGGATATGGCCATCCATGCGACAAAGAGGTCCGCCTCCTCGCGCCGGGTAATACGTTCGAGCATGAAACCACCGGATCAGATAGGGAAGTATTATGTTATCTGTCTTCGCGTTATACACCCCGTGCCCTTCATCATGTTTATCCGTTTTTCCCGCCATTGTACAGGTACATGACGCTCGAAGAGGTCCGGGCCGAGATCACCCGGCTCGATGAAGATATCATACGGCTCATTGCCCGGCGGCAGAGCTATGCAAAGAAAGTGGCCGAACTCAAACAGGCATCGGGAATACCGGTGCACAACAGCCAGCGGAAGAACGATGTTCTCGCTTACGTGATGACGGAAGCACAGGCAGAGCATATCGATCCCGCCCCGGTAAAAGAGATCTTCGAGATCCTTATCTCGATGAACGAGAAAGCGCAGCGGGCGGCTCTCGGGGAAAAAGTGCCGCCAAAAAGGATCGTACGGTAATTTTTTTACTATACTCCCCTCGGACAACGGCGAGTTGGTACACGCATTAGCCGATAACGTTTTTTCTTTTAATCCCGGCCCTGCAGAAATCCCGGTTCGGGAAAATTGCTGTTCCCCTAGTAAAACGATCCCGGGGGCTGCCGTATCGTTCCGGGAAACAGTTCCGTCTTTTACCGGATAACTCCAAAAGAGAGCAATCGATCGACCCGACCATCAAAAAAACCGGTCGCCCCCCTCCCCCCGTTTGCCGGGCCGTAAAAAAACCGGTCGGACCGATCGATCGCGCAGATCGGTCGGGGCGACCTTGTTTGTACCACTACGCCGGCTCTCTGTTCCGCTGAACGTTCAGGCGGGATGGCGTGGTCGGTCCGATCGTACCCGGTGATCGGCCGGACCGACCTATTATGATCATTGGCCGGGGGCACCCCCGCCCCCTCAAGCGATCAAGGGTAACCCCCCACCTCCCGCTTGTCCCTTTAAAAAAAACCGGTCGGACCGATCGCAAAGGCAGCCCCGCTATTTGCCCGCAGCCAGAGGGAGGTCTCGTTTGAAGTTTTTACTTGGCTTTACCCCCTCACTTTTTTGTTCTCCTGAGCTCTCCGGGATCGATCTCCGGGTTATGGTACCGCAACCGCTGTATGGTCTTTGGCCCGGCCTGTATTGCCTGTGCCGGGCAGAGCTGGATGCACCCGAGGCAGAGCTCGCACCGGTCCTTCCAGACCGGTTTTCCGTCAACGAGTTCGATATTATCTGCCGGGCAGATCTCCACACAGGTCCCGCAGGACGTACATGCATCCGTGACGGTAAAATCCCGGGCTTTTGTGCGGGCATGGGAGACAAACCACGGGTAGGCGACTGCATGGATAAGGGAGCCGGCAAGCGAGCGGGGAAGGGCGTTGTGCTCGCATTTCCCGATGGCGGGAATGACTTCTGCCAGCCGTTTTTCGGCCGAGGCAAAAATGTCATCCTGTTCCTTTCCGGACGGTGAATCGTGCATGAGGATATAATTCCCCGGCATCTTCACGGAAAAACCGGCATCGAGCCCCCGGCCGTCCTGTTTTCTGATTATCCCGTCAAGCTGCCGGAGCGTCGGCTCGCTGCCGCTTCCCCCATACGTGACCACGGCAAAGGTATACCCGGCCTTTGAACGGTCGAACCGGCCGGCAAATTCCGCGACCATAAGGGGCAGGCCGAGAAAGTAGACCGGGCCGACGATTCCCACCCGGTCCGCGACCGGGGCGATCATCGGAGTGTCGGTGAGCGATGCAATAGGGATAAGTTCGCACTCGCCAAGTGCAGCGGCGATCTTCTTTGCAACGGCAAGCGAGTTACCGGTGCCGGTAAAATAATAGATCACGTTTTTCATGTTCATCCGACCCTGTCCGGGTGTTAAGGGATCATCCTCATTGTGTGGTATAATAGGTTCTGTTGCGCAAGGACCGGGAAATTTTCCCGGGTACAGCAGAACCCTGTTTTTTTTCGATCATTGGAACGTGGGGATAAACAGGATGACAAGGCCCACGGCTACCATTGCAAGACCGATGCCAAACCTGAGCATCCGCCGGTTAGCGAGCCGCCAGGTATTGACCCGCTCCGGGGGGATCCCGAAGACCACGATGAGGAGGATAATAATCAGCGGCAGGATGAAGATGAAGTTGAAGAGGAGCAGGTAGGGGATACCCTGCGTGACGGTCATCGTATTGCTCATGAGCCCGAGGATGGTCAGGTAGATCCCGCCGGCGCAGGGCAGCTCGAAGATCCCGACAAGGACCCCAAGGACAAACGCCGCGGGGAGCGTTGCAGTCCTGATGTAGCGCTCGAGTACCGGCTTCTTCGACTCTGGTATGGCAAGGAGGTACCCGTCCTTTCGTACGATGGCATCGACAATGTTTACCAGCCCGAGAATGATTGCTACCGCAGCCGCTGCGATTGCGATGAGGGACGAGATCCCCGTCCCCGAGATGTTGACAAAGGAGAGGAAACCGAGGCCCGAAATGAAATAGAACAAGAAGACCGCAGCGATGTAGGTAAGCCCTACCATCAGTACCTGGCGCCGGGTCTGGAGCGCTATTACCGAGAGCAGGAGGATGGCAAGCACGGCAAGGCCGCAGGGGTTGATGCTCGCTATCCCGGCGCAGACGATCACGAGGGGCACGGTCAGGGCAGAAACGGTCCCGGGA
>JAQWDG010000241.1 GCA_028705545.1 Methanoregula sp.
ACGATACTGCCGGCCAAAAAAAGGAAAACCGCCCGGGGGCGCTGCATAGTATATTCCCGTTTTTCCTGCCGCAGTATAAAGTACATGGCACAACTGTTAACCGGCCGGAACACACAGCTGCCCCTGGCCGGATGACGGACCCGGTTAACGATTGTGCCTGAAATTATTTTTTTTAACCAGGGCAAAGGTGATTTGTGCAGGCCGGGAAAAACCCCCAAGGGATCGGGAAACCTCCTGAATTCCTCTCGCGGTGTTCCCGCCTCCAGTCTGGCTATGTGATATGCAATGATGGAACAAAACCGAAAACCGTTCACCGGGTCGCCGCTGCCGGGTGATGCCTGATGGCAGACCGCACGTGTATTGTTGCCGGTGCGATTCTTGCGATCGGCATCGTTCTTACCGCACTGATCGTCTCCGGGGTCCTGGCATTCCCGGGAAAACCGGTACAGCATGAGATCCCCAACGGGATTTCACAGGGAGTACATAGTGCCGGCGAGACACCTTTGGCCCCCGACAAGGCATTTCTTTCGCTCAACGCATCCCCGAAACGGTACTCGCCGTTCATGTCGTCGACAATCGGGATCGGGATCGAACCGGTTGCAACCGGTTTTGACAAAAACACTGCCGTCTTTGTCTGGAACACCACGTACGGGCGGTTCGCAGACTGGAACCAGTCCACGTACAAAGTAACGGAATGCAGCCGGCAGTGCCGGAACAACGGCGAAAAACTCTACTGGACATTTTACGATATGCCCGGTGAAGATGCAGTACCGGTTGTTATTACGGTAACCGCCCTGGACAAAAAGAACGGCAGTACAATCGCAGGCTCCTCGCTGACGCTCACCTGGGAGCGGTTCGATAACAGGAGCGGATATACCATGGCAGTCGTGCCGGAATATCCGTGATCTTTTTTTTTGGTTTTTGCGGAAATCCGAGGTACACCTCCCGCACGACCGCGACAAGCGGCCTTTTGCCGGAAGAATGTTCCTGCAGGAACCGGATCCAAACCGCAGCAATGGCCGCGGAATCGTGACATGGGGAAATAAAAAGAAAAAGAAAGAGTTTACTCGGCGTTTACGATCGGCGCAGACCAGACGGGGCAGCCCTTGTGCGCGAGCTTGAAGATCTTCGGTTCAGAGAGCGGGGAGCAGCCGGTGTTCCTGCATCGGGGCATAAGAAGTTCTGTCTGCGGGACAAAGCCGCCGCAGGTCTCACATCTGTTGAACTGTGTCATGGTTACCATCATCCTCCTTTTCATGAAAACCGGTTAACCCGGTTATTCCAGAAACTGTTACCCAACTATAGTATAGACTTTTCGATATGGATCGAACGTTCTTTTTTTAAAGCTCCGGATAGGGAACGGGATCCTCTTCGGGACTGTCTAAAAAAACCACCCTTCCGGACCTGCAATCACCTCCCCTCTCCCTGCGATGTGCTCTCCGTCGGAGAACCGGGCCGGGACAACCGGATCCCGGCCCCGAAACTGGACGAAATAACACAAAACCGGTGTACTTTTACCCACCATTTTCAAGATACCGGTAAATTAAACCCAGATTGCCAATCCGGGCAAAATAGGAGCTTTTGTAGAACGCTAATGTACGCTTTTGGGAGGCAGATCTCCCCTCAGATCGACCCGCAGCACAGGGGAATGAAAAGAAGGCCTGTTTTGTGGGTCGGTCGTTCAACCGGTTAAAACGATCATTCTCTCCATCGAATAACAGAAAAAAGCGGGGTGTCCCGGGAAAACCGGTCTCACTTCCGGCCCGCACTGCCGCGCTTGATCCGTACGAGCGGCGAGCACCGGCTAAAGAACCCGGCAATAAACCCGGCAAACGCTTCGTCCCAGCAGTCCGCACCTTCGAGCACGCACCAGTCCTTCTCAAACGATGCCCGGACATGCCGGCCAACGCCCACGTTTAAGAGCTCCTTTGAGGAGAGGAGATCTGCCGCGAACCGGAACTCCCGCGGGACCTCCATCACGTACCGCCCGTTCTCGACAAACGGCCCGGGCAGCGTTGCGTCCCGGTATTTTTCCCGGAACTTCTCCGCGTTCGTGCGGTTCCAGACCGGCGGGCCTTCGTGGCGCCGGATGGGGGGGAGCTCGTCGGTTAAGAGTTCGAAGAGCAGCATGCACCGCTCTTTACCCATCTGGTAGTGGGCGTGGTGCACCACAAAACCGTTCCGGGTAAGGAGATCCGAGACCGCTCCGGTGCTCCGCCGGAGCTGCGGTACCACAATCTCGTCAATGAATGGCGGCGTTGCAAACGTGACCGCATACAGGGACGTGCCCCGTGAAGCGAGGATCGCGGCGAGCTCGTCTTTGCTCACCGGGGTCACGACCGGAAGTTCGAAGAACGCTTCGGACGGCGCTTCGCGGTATCCCCGGGCAAGCTCCACGAACTCCGCCATCCGGTCGATCGAGACTGCCGCAGCAACATTGCGCCGGGGATCGACCGGGTCGATCACCACGAGCGGCTCGGAGAACTCCTTTGCCCCGTGGCGCTCGATATCGATCTTCTGGTGCGGGCCCCAGCCGGACGCGGCTTCGAGCAGTTGTGTAAATCCGCCATAGTGGAGGACCAGAAGTTCGCAGAGGTAGCCCGAGAACCCCTCCGTCATCTGGTCGGAGCCGTAGATCCCGCCGGCCTTTGCGAACCGTTTCAGGAGCAGCACGTCATCGGTCAGGCCGTTGATCTTCTCCGTGATATACCGGGTGTGGAACGGCGTCCTGTCCACCGCGCTCTGGATATGGGCTGCGCTTTTCACATTATAGCAGGGCACCAGATCCACATCGATCGAATCGATCGTTGCATTGATGTACGGGTGCTCCGCGTATTTCTCGAACAACGTATCCGTGAACTGCCGGGCAATGCTCCGCGCTAAGGCAAGACCCTCTTTTTCGAGTGTCTCGCGGGGGAGATCCGGGGAAAAGAGCATGAACACATCGAGGTCGCGGTCGCCTTTCACCCACGTATCCCGGGCAATCGAGCCAACGACCATCCCTTCCGCTTTCCCGCTTGCGGCAATTGCGGCGAGCAACCGGTCCGCAACGCTGTGGATATACGCCCGCTCCTCCGCGGAAGGCCGAAGCTGTTCTGCAAGGATCTTATCTTCAAGCGGTGTGTTGAACAGATGGAATTGCTCGATGGTGATGAAGCTCGCAAGATTGAACCAAATCTAAGTGATGAGGTTCAGGGTGCCCTTCTATGTAAAACTGGTGGTATTGTTGATCCTTTTGGCCTGACCT
>JAQWDG010000242.1 GCA_028705545.1 Methanoregula sp.
GGGAGATGGGGCGCTTTACGCCGTTTAAGGAAAAATACGGGCTTGACGGGAGCGTAATCGCAGCGGCAAGCCTGATCGCCGGCATCGGGAGCGCTGTCGGCCTCGAACGGGTGCCGGTCGAGGGCATCACCGGATCGCAGGACTCGAATCTCAAGGGAAAGATCGCAGCGGTCATCCGAGAACTTTCGCACCGGGACTTCGTGCTCGTCAACATCAAGGGGGCCGACGAGTCCGGCCACGACGGCCTGCCCCTGCAGAAAAAGGCGTTTGTCGAAAAGGTCGATGCCGCACTCGCACCACTCACCGGGTTAAGGGACACCCTTATCGTCATCTGCGCCGACCATTCCACACCGTGCAGCATCCGTGACCACAGTGCCGACCCGGTGCCGGTGATCGTCCGCGGCGATGGTGTCAGGACAGACGATGTGAACGAATACGGCGAACGGGCCTGCGCGAAAGGAGGACTCGGCCGGATCCGGGGTGCCGATCTTTTGCCGATCGCCCTCGATCTCATCGACCGGGCGCACAAATACGGGGCATAAAGAATGAACGAGAGGGAACAATGAGCGGGGATACGGTAAAGAACTGGCACAAACACTGTTTCCTTCCCGACGGGACGGAACTCCAGGAACACAGCATCAAGACCGACCGGGACATCGTGGTCGGGGAGTTCTGCCAGATCGATTACGGCCTGCGGGGTGCCGATGTGTACGTGGGCGAGTCCTCAACAATCCGCGAGTATGTCTGGGCAAACGGCGATGCCCGGATCGGGAACATGTGCGAGATAGGAAGCGATGTGATCGCAAAAAACAACGCGTATATCGGGGAAGGCGTCCATATCGCGGGAAAACTGGTGGTAAACGGTGCCCTTGACATCGGCGAGAAGGTGGAGATCGCCAAAGGTTTTGAAGCAACCGGCGAGATTGCGGTGAGAAACCCGGTGCCGGTTCTTGTCTTTATCCTCATCTACCTCATGACGATGCTCAAGATCGAGAACGAGAAGGAGCTCGACCGGATCATCGATAATTTCTTCGAAGATGAAGGAAAGGCCGAGCTCCCGCTCATGATCCCCGCCCGCTCGAAGCTCAACATGAAGGTTTTCTCTGTCCCCTCCTCGATGAAGATCGGGAGGAAGTGCCGGCTGCACGGAAACATCCGGGCCGGCTCGATCGACCTTCTCGAAGAGACCGTGGTGTTCGGCTCCTTACGGGCCCGGGGCGCGATCAGCGTTGCAGGCGGTTCGACCGTACACGGGAACGTCGAGAGCAGCGGGAAGGTATACGTAAAATCCGGCGCCCACATTCTCGGCGACGTGATTGCAAAAGAGATCTACCTAAGCGAAGATGCAAAGATCGACGGGATTATCGAGGCTCCCCACGGGATGCATATCGGAAGCGGGGAGAACGACCCATGAAAGCCGCAGATATTCTCGAACTGGATTCGGTCGCGTTCATCGAGCCGTCGTTTGCTTCGCTTACCGATCCGCTCTACACGGATCTCCTGGCCGCCGACAACGGGGACGAGGGCCGGATGCTCGTGGACGAAAACGAAGATCCCGTTGCCGTCGCCTTCCACGAAAAGGCCGGATGGATCGCGGGATCGTTTTTATGCCGGCCCCCCTCGGTAGGACTAATCGATGCCTTCGAGCAGGTGAACGGCGAGATCTACCAGGAGGACCGGGCGGTCTGGGCGGCGGCGGTACGCGAGTACTTCTCCCTGCTGCTCCAAAGGGATGTGCCGCCGGCGATGGAAGACCTCAACCCGGTGCGGAAGGGGATCCTCACCGATGCGATTTCAGGGGTCTGGGGAAAAGGTTCCGGGGAGACCTGCATCGACTGCGGCTGCGGGTCCGGAGTAGGGTCGCTCGTGCTCCGCGAACTGGGGTACACCCCGCTCTCGTACGACAACGATCCCGGACTCCTTGTCCTCGGCCTGGAAAAAGGCCGGCTGCTCCCGGAAGAAACCCTGTGCATCGATGCAACACAGGTTGCGGCATATACCGAACCGGTGCCAAAGGCCATCGGGATCATGATGGGCGAGATTAACACGTTTTCAGCGGAAATGTGGCACGCGATTGCAGCCGGTCTCTTTGCAGTGAGCCGCGAGACGCTTATTACGGTGGGGACCAAGCCTGAAACGCACCTGATCGCGGAATGGGCAAAAGAGGCCGGACGGAATATCGAGGTCCGCGAGAATACCGGTGATGAGTTCTACGACCACTGGCTCTGTGTGGCCCGGCAGTCCTGAACCGGATCCACTATTTAAAAAAAATCCGTGTCCCTTTCAGGGAGGGACGGTTCTTCTTTTTTTTTATTTAGCCGATCCGGGCGAGCCGGGGGCTGACCCACCGGCTGACCTTCCAGTAGCACCATGCGGCCACGGCGCCGATTATAAAACAGACCGTCACCCGGAACCGGAGGTCGAGACCGGAGTCCGCCGTAAGCACCACAAAAAAGAGGCTGACCGCGATCATCACGGCCGCAAGCGACACGACGACGATACCGGTCTCGGCACGGGTCGGGCGGGGGCTCGCCTCAAACCCGCAGAAGTGGCAGCGGGTGCTTCCTTCGGGCAGCCGGGTCCCGCAGTTCGGGCAGATCATAATGCAAGTATCTGTGTTTTCTTTGTAATCAGTTAAAGCAATGGGCCGGCCGTCCTTACAGCACGCAGACCTCGCAGTCCTGGCTGCCGCAGGGGATGTTGTCGATCTTATACTTAAGCGCCCAGCGCTTGATCCCCCGGATCACGTCCATGAGCGCAAGGCCGCTCTCCGTTAACGAATACTCGCTCTTTACCGGGAAGGTGGTTGCATCCACCTTTTTTTGTACGATTCCTTCCGCTTCGAGCTCCCGCAGGCGTTCCGAGAGCACTTTCTGGGTAATGTCGCCGAGCGCTTCCATAAGCTCCGAGAACCGCCGGGTGTGGTCCGGCCCCTTGTAGATCTCGAGGATGACAAGAAGCGTCCATTTCTTGGTGAGGTATCTGACCGTGCGGTTGACCGTGCAGCTCTTGTCCATGGTATAGTTTCTGAAACTCTTTCCTATTTAACCTTAGTATACTAAAGAAACCTTGTAGGAAAAGGATACGAAGGTGCTCGAAAATGTTCTGTTACCAGTGTGAAGAGACAGCGCGGGGAACCGGCTGTACGGTAAAGGGTGTCTGCGGAAAAGAAGGCGCAACTGCGGGCCTGATGGATGTTGCCATCTGGCTCTGCAAGGGGATAGCCGAGCGAAACA
>JAQWDG010000243.1:0-1272 GCA_028705545.1 Methanoregula sp.
GCCGATCACCTCACCGGCCTCTTATCCGATGAGAACATCTCGGTCCGGCGCGAAGCATTCGAAGCACTGGAAATGATCAAAAAGCGCAATCCCCAATAATCCCGATCTTTTTTTCGTGCTCCCGGGAAATCCCGGCCTTTAAAAAAACGTTCGCTGACTCTATTGCTGTTCCGTGAGAGAATTAAAAAAAGGATACCCCTGGTTATGCAAAACTGCCGAAAAAAAGTGCGGTTTATATCCAGCCCATCGCATTCCAGTGGTCGAACTCGTGGGCCCAGATGTCCTTGTTCGCGAGTACGAGCTGTTTCATGTGCGCCTTTCTCTCGGCATAATATGCCTGCTGGGCCGGGTCCCTGTACCCGGTACGGATCGCTTCGGCCAGTTTGCGGCCCAGCTCCTTTGCCTTCTTCTCCGCCGGAATAATTGCATCGGGGTTTCCCATGAAGTTCACGCCGACCGTTCCCACCGTGGTCGCCCCGAACATCCGCAGCGCCGAGTTCATGTACTCTGCGGTCTCCTCTGCCATTGCCCCGCCCGCAGTCGAGACGGCACAGCCGTACTTGCCGGTGAAATGCAGGCAGTGGACGCTGTCCGCCATCCGGTCAAGCATCGCCTTGAGCTGGGCCGTGACCGAGTTGATGTACACCGGTGAGCCGAGCACGACACCATCGGCGTCGAGCAGTTTCTCGTACAGCGCCGGCATGTCGTCGTCATGGATGCACTCGCCTTTCGCATAACAGGTCGTGCATGCCGTACAGTACTTGATCTTCAGCGCACAGACATCGACAAAGGTCACGTCCGCACCGGCGGCACGTGCACCTTCAAGTACCCCCATCACAAGTCTCCGCGTCTGGCTCTTTTCCCCCTTCGGACTCCCGTTGATCCCGACGATCTTCATATGCGGTTTCACCAGTCAAGAGATAGGCCCGGATCTTCATAAACGTGCGCAAACATCCGGAACGGTACCAAAACGGGAGCAACCGCTAAACCCCACCAGCGTGAAGATGTGATCATGCTCGTCCATAACAGCGGCAACTGCCCCCATGCCCGGGTCATGGACCGGTCGGTCCTCTGCGAACTCCTGCACCCGGACAAGACCCCGACTGCCAGGATGCCCGAATGCAGCGTCGCCCATGCCATCGTTCCCCCAAACGAGTCCACGCTCCCCCACGTTCTCAAAAAAAGCACCGAGATCTATTACATCCTTGAAGGTACGGGGGCCATGTCCATCGGGAACGAGACTTCCCCGGTCCGGCCCGGGGACTGCATCCT
>JAQWDG010000243.1:1372-3229 GCA_028705545.1 Methanoregula sp.
CCCGACATCCCCAAGGCCGAGGCTGCGGTCGAACTACCAAAACACATCGCCACCATGTTCCCGGAGTTCCTCAGTTTTATCATTGCATTCCTGATCCTCGCCAGTTTCTGGATCGTCCACCACGAGCATTTCCATTACCTTAAATCAGTGAACGGCTGGGTACTCTGGCTCAACATTTTTATTCTGATCTTTGTCGTGCTGGTGCCGTTCTCCACGAACCTGTCCGGCGACTATTCGCACGTCATGATTGCGCCGCTTATCTTCCATCTCAACATGCTCGCGCTCGGCATCCTCTTTTTAGTCCAGTGGCAGTACATCATCCGAAGGCCGGCACTCCTGATTGCACCGGTTCACCCTGGCCGGATACAGGACGCAGCCATGGAGCGGTTCAGCGTCATCTTAGCCGCCGTCTCCGGGATATTGTTCCTGTATATCGGCGTGAACTTTTCCACGATGTACATGTACGCGGTCTTCCCCATTGCCATCCGGCTCCTGATGTGGTATCTTCATACAAAACAGGAGCCGCGCAGCGGAACCGCGGCCTGAATTGCAGCGGGAACGACACCGTTTTTATAAAACAAAAAGAGAATGCCCGGTCTTTAGAACCAGTAGTTCTTCACAAAGACCTTCGATTTTGACACTCTTTCCGTGAACTGGCTGAGCGCCAGCGGGACGATTAAGAGGATGATGACAACGTTCCCGACAAGCCAGGGGACAAAAACGGAACCGAATGCAGACCAGGCAATCACTCCGCCAAGAGCAAGCGAGGCTGCGCCCCATGCAGCGGAGACGATATTATTGATAATTGTCCCGAAGAGGAGCAGGTGGAAGAGGTCCCGGCCGGACTCCATCCCGACGTTTACCTTGAAGTAGCGGAAGGTAAACAGGGGGATGAGCACCATCCAGAGGTTTGCAAGAGAGAAATAGAGGGCGACCGTGAACGGCATGCCGGACAGGAGCCCCGAACCAATAAAGCCTCCCACATAAGCAGAGATCGCCCCGTACATACCGAACCAGAGGGTAAAGAGCAGCATGAATGCGGCTGCAATATAGACAAGCGCAAAACCTTTCGGAAGTGATGGGCTGATGATACGGGAGAGCAGGATGGATCCCCACGCAAGCAGCGTATTGACGATAATGAGCCCGAGCACAAGAATACAATACGAATAGGTCGGACATTTCTGGGTCTTCATACGAATCACCACTATCCCTATATTATCCGCCGCCATACATAGAATTTATCCCGTATCCCGGGGATTTTTGGCGCTCCATTGGCACGCTTTGCAGAGAAAATGCCAGGGGCCGGTGCCGGAAAATCCCTTGCGCGGCACCAGAGCCGGGATACATTGTTGAATGGTATGATCGTTACAGGAATCGATCCGGGTCTTGCCCGGTGCGGGTATGGCGTGATCCGGGTGGAAAAGGGTATTATCACCCCGGTCTGCTACGGGTGCGTCGAAACACCTGCCGGGAAAAAACCGGGTGTGCGGTTATTGCAGATCCACACTGAGATAACGTCCCTCTTTACCCGGTTCCCTCCCGACGCCATTGCGATGGAAAAACTCTTTTTCTCGAAGAATACGACCTCCGCGATGGGCGTAAGCGAGGTCCGGGGCGTTGTCCTTCTCGCGGCAGAGCAGCACGGGATCCCGGTGACGGAATATACGCCAAACCAGATCAAGCAGGCGGTCACCGGCTCCGGCCGGGCTGACAAGGCACAGATGCAGACGATGATAACACGGCTCCTCCGGCTCGACGAGATCCCGCAGCCGGACGATGCCGCGGACGGACTTTCGATTGCCTTATGTCATATCCACGTCATGAGATAGTGTACCAATGATCGCGTATCTGGACGGC
>JAQWDG010000244.1 GCA_028705545.1 Methanoregula sp.
ACCCCCCGAAAGCCGGTAACCTTTCCCCCGCTGTCGGTAACCGGGAACGACCGGATCTCGACAACCATATCGTGCCCGTCGCGGTGGCGGGCGGGGACTTCAAAAGGCATAATGGATCGGTCTGCGGTAGAAAATTTCTCAAGCTCCCGTTGTGCCTGCGCCATTCCCTGTTCCGGCACAAGACAGGTTACGGGTTTCCCGACAAGCTCCTCCGGCAGGTACCCCAGGATCGTTTTGACCGTGGGGCTGATGTAGCGGAATACTCCCGAACAATCGATCTCCCAGATCATGTCCGGGGAAGTCTCCACAAGGGCACGGAACTTTTCCGCACTCTCCTTTACCTTTGCTTCGGCCTGCTTTTTTTCCGTGATATCTTCAAAGATCGTGACAAAACGGTTTTTCTCGGGCGAATACACCGAGATGGAGAAGTGCTTTTTCATGGGCGCAAACCAGGTCTCGAAGGTTTTTGCCCTGCCGGTCAGGGCCGCCTCTGCATAAATATCGAGATACGGTGGTTCGCTGACGCCATATGCCTCCCGGCTGGTCTTTTTGAGGACCGATTCCCGGGAAATGCCGAGATGATGCTCGAATGCAGGATTTGCCGCAAGGATGACATAATCCTCCGGTTCCCCCTTGTCGTTGCAGACGATCCGGTGGAGGGCCGCCCCGTTGAGCATATTCGAGAACAGGGCGGCAAACCGGTCCTCGCTTTTCGTGAGCGCTTCTTTTGCCCGCAGGCGCTCGGTGATGTCCCGGAAGTACCAGATCCTCCCATAGTATTTTTTATTCCCTCCTATTACCGGAGAAGAAAATCGTTCCAGTACTCTCCCGTCCTTAAGGGTCAGCTCCTCGAAACTTTTCTCGTCCTTATGCTCGTACAGGTACCGGACCCGGGTAAGGAATTCTTCAGGATCGACCAGCAGGTCATTGACCTGCCGGAGCACCGGGTCATCAAGACCCTGCTCTATGAGTTCCAGGGGAACCTTCAAGATCTCAACAAATTTCCGGTTGTAACTGATGATCTTCCCGTTCTCATCGACAATAAGAATGCCATCCGGGGAGGTCTCTGCCTGCGTGGAGAGAAGGGAATTCTTAAAAGCAATTTCCTCATAGGATTTCCTACGCTCGGTGATATCCCGGGCAATGCCGATTACCCGGACCGGGCGCCCCGCTGCATCCTTTTCGAGCCGGGCCACCGAATGGATCACCCGGGGGGCGGACCCGTCAGCGGGACGGATCGCATACTCCAGGTTATACTCGTTTTCTCCGGCTATCAGGCCGGTCATTGCCCGGCGGACCATTGCCGCATCCGGGATGCATGCCTCGATCTTCTCTGTCGGGATCTCCCCGGCAACGGCAGGATATCCGAAGATGCGCGATCCTTCCGCCGAGACCCAGAACGTGCCGGTAACGATATTGTACTCCCAGCTCCCGGACTGGCCGATGGACTGGGCCATAGTAAGACGGTCCACCTGCCGGCGGAGCTCGTCCTTTGTGGCGGTGAGCTGTTCGTTTGTCACCCGCAGTTCGTCAAACTGGGACCGCAGCTCTTCTTCCGTCATCGTGACCCGTTCGTACGCTTCCCGGAGATCCTGCTCGGTCTTTTTTAGTCCCGTGATATCCCGTACAACCTCGATGGCACCGGTGACCTCTCCTTTCTGGTTGCAGAGCGGGCTTGCCTTTACCATGATATGGATCTGCCGGCCCCGGGGAGCGGCGAGATCGGACTCAGCGCTTATCGCCCGGCCGTCATGCACGATATTGGAATAATAGTTCCGGATCTTTTCGTCAGGCCACGAGAGCATGTCGAGAAGGAAGGGGCGCCGCTCCCCGTAGGGTGAGAGTGCGTACTCGTAGTTTCCTTTCCCGAGCACCATGGACGCGGGCACGCCGGTCAGGTGCTCGTTTGCCCGGTTCCATACAATAACGCGGCCCTCCCGGTCGACCGCAAGCATGGCATCGGGAAGGAAATCGATGATATCCGCAAGACGCCGTTCGGATTCACCCTGCGAACGCTCGGCCTGTTTTCTTCCCACGGCATGGCGGATCTTGTGCGCAAGCTCGGCGAACTGGGCGGTCGGGTCGCCGCCTTTCTGGACGTAGAAGTCCGCCCCGTTGTTGATCGCCTCGATCACGACCTCCTCGCGGCCCCGGCCGGTAAAGATGAGGAACGGGATCTCCCCGTACCGTTCCCGGACGGCTTTTAGGAATTCGATCCCGTTCATGCCCGGCATCTGGTAATCGGAGACGATGGCATCGTACGTGCCAAGGGCCGGCGAGTCCAGCGCTTCCTGTGCCGAGGCCATAACGGCGACCTGGAAATCCCCGGATTGTTCGAGGAAGAATTTGCCGATCTCAAGAAGTGTCGGCTCGTCGTCTACGTAGAGTATGGAGTACATCGGTTCGGCTCCGGGCCGGTGAATAGTCAAAAGAAGAGTACGATGCTAGAAAAAGATTCGCATGGAACCTGAAAAGGCCAAAAAAAGTACCGCACGCTGAAGAGAGGACGGCGGCGGGAAACGGTGGTGCTGCCCGTAATCAGCGGCGCTGCCACCGGTCGAGCACGTCCTTTCCTTCGACAAAGACAAGGCCGTGCTTTTTCGCGTAAGCTTTTGCGCCGGCTTTGGGGAGTGCATAACCGGACTCGTCGTCCAGCATTTCGCAGATCGTGATCGCGGGCGTGATACCGGCCATCCGGGCCATCGCAACCGAGAGTTCTGTCTGGCCGTGGCGCACATCCAAGAGCGAGTCTGCGGCCCGGAGGATGGCGCAGTGGCCCGGGGTCCGGAAGTTCTCGGAGAAGTGGGCCCCGCCGCCGTTTAAGGATTTTTTTACCTGGTCGGCAATCGCCGTGATCGTGAGGGCACGGTCGTTGTCGGTGATGCCGGTAAAGGTCTTTTTGTGGTTGACCCAGAGCGAGAACGAGGAGTGGTTCTTGCGGTCGTACGGGATGTCGCCCTGCCGTTCGGCAAAGTGCGTGGATTCGAGAACATCGCTTGCAAACGGGAGGCCGAGCTTTTCTGCTGCAACCGGGTCGATTGCAGTGCAGATGAGGCCGCCGCCATCTTTTCTCATGGTGAGAATGTCCTGCGGTTTTACTGCATCGGAGCGGATCGCAAAGTCGGTCTCGCCCTCGCGGTCGTCGAAATCGTAGAGCAGGATGAACTTCCCGTCGCGGAGCGCAGTAATGGCGTCGTCAATCATCGCGGCCCTCCGCGTGGACTGCC
>JAQWDG010000245.1 GCA_028705545.1 Methanoregula sp.
CAGGTACCCGATGTGATGACGCCCGATGTCCGGAGCCAGCTCGACAGTTTCAAGCGTATGCGCTGCATGGGTAGTGCATGGAGGTAAATTGATTGCCGCCCGAATTTCCACTGGACGAACCTCAAACTGAAGGGGAACTTATCCGCACGACATATCGTATGGTAAAAGAGCTCAAGGACTGCAAAGACGACCACGAGACTCGGATCCGCAACCTCGAAGGATCTTTCTGGAAAGTGATCGGCCTTGCCTCAATCGTCTCGTTTATCGCGGGATGGTTTGGCAGCAAGTTCCCCGGAGGGGGCAACCTCTAAAATGAATGACCGGAAGGTACTGCAGGAAGTTGTTGACGGGACCGTGAATATCGAGGAGCTGCAAAGCCGGATCCTTGACGTTTTCATGGGCGAGATCCAGGCCGAAGTTGTCAAAGGCACGCCGGTCGATACCGGATACATGCGCCAGCACTGGCACGAGCGCCGGATCGGAACCAAACAGATTGAATTCTCCAACAACACTGCGTACCTTCCGTTCCACATTACCGGGACCGGTCTCTATGGCCCAAGGCATCAGATGATTTGCGCGAAAGGGATGAGCAAGAAAAATCCCCGGCATCTTCACGTCATGGCGTGGAAGCCCCGGGGTGGCGGGGATACGATTTTCCGGCGATGCACTCGCGGAATTCGCCCGAATCCCTTCATCGAGAATGGGATCGAGGCCGGGATTGCAAATGCGTGTGAAGCGGTAATGCAGATGTTCAGGAGCGCCGATCATGTCATCCAGTGACCAGATCAATGCGATTGTTGACGCGATAATCTCCCGTGTCAATGACAATACAGAGGCGCTCGGGGGGCTTATCTCCGTTACAGAACGTGATGAGGAACCCACGTACATCGAGCCGCTCACATCCTATGTAATTCCGTTCGTTGAAGGGCGGGATACGATCGGCATCTATGCCAATGGCGAGGAGCACTCTTACCCGATCCACATCGTAGCGTTTTACAAATACTCGGATCTGGCAACTGGCCTGCGTCCCGTGCGAAACTGGGGGCTTGCCGCGCTAGACCTGTTTACCCGCACAAACGCTACTATCACGACAACGTCCGCACTGGGCGTTGCCTGTGGTGCTGAAACCGCCGGTGCTACGCTCGAAATCGGGTACTGGCGCAATGGTGATTATGTAATGCATTTCTGGACACTTGGCCTGCAAGTAAAACAGATCGTTTAAGGAGGGAAAATGTCAGCAGTAGCAACACCGGACACATTCTTCGGAAACCGGGGGGTCATCACGATCGATGGTGCATCCCCTGTCGCGGTATTTAAGGGTATTGAAATCACACCAAAATACGACGTGGCAAAACTCTACGGAGGCGGATCAATCCTCCGGCAGGATCTGGCCCGGCACACGTTCCGGGTCGAGGTCAAGATCAAGGCGGCGAAGTTCGACACGATCGTGGGAACCTCGTTTATGTACTCGATCCTCAATCCGACCGTAAACGACGGTACCGTACTGGATACCAACGACGTGAAAACATTTACGGTGGTAGCAACAGCGACGGGGGCACTCGGGACTGTCTGTAAGCAGACGGTAACCGGCGTGTACTTCGAATCAATCCCTATGGGCCTGCCTGAAAACGACTGGTGGACTCCGGAGTTCAGCGGTGAAGGTTCGACCTGCGTCTTTGCGAATTCGTGAGGTGAAAAAAGATGGCACTCGATCCCGAAAAAGAGTTTGCAGCCCGCGAAAAATTCGAGAAAGAACAAGCGGCCAAATATCAGGGAATGGAAAACCTGATCCGGGCATCCGGAGAGAAGTTCCTTGTGCTGGAACACAACGGAGTAAAGATCCGGATCCGGACTGCACTTCCCCCATCAATCAAGCGCGAAATTCTGAAATTTATTCGGAAATATCCGGGCATGGATTTGGAACGGGCCAAGCGGGGCGATGTGGATATTGCCAGCCTGCCGGAGGGGTTCATTGAGGACAACATGGCGCATATCTACAGCGGATTGGCGTCCATCTGCATTGATGCCCCGTACAACTCGCCCGGGGCGTGGGAATATTACGATGGTCAGGCCGGCGACGCTCAGATGATCTTCGAGGAGGCACAGGCCCTGATGGAGGAAGCGCACAAGACCGCGATCTCCTTTCTCAAAAAGCGAGCGGGGACAGGCGATAGTTGAGTTGTGCGTCATCCTCGGGAAAAAACCCTCGGAACTTGACATTGATCCCATCGAGGAACTTTTCCTCGTAAATGGGATAGTTGAACAGAGGAGAACATGGCAGAGACCAATTATAACGTGAAAATTCTCGTCGACGTTCAGGGCAAAAAGGTCATGGACGGCCTTGCCAAAGCCGGTGGCTACGGGACCGGCACCGGGGGATCAAACAAGAACAAGCCAAAATCCCTGTCCGGCGGCATCTCGGCGGCACAGGAAAAACTGATGCAGGGCGATATCGGCTCCGTGTTTTCGACGCTCACGAAATCGGTTACCGGTCTGGCAGCCGTGATCGGTATTGGTGTAGGTGTCCTTCTGATGGCATTCTCGAATTCAAAGATCCTCACGACCCTCTTTAGTACTGTGGGCCGGCTGCTCGGCTACCTCGTCGATATTATTCTCCTGCCCCTGATGCCCTTCCTTATCCAGGGGATCCGCTGGATCTACCAGATGCTGATCGCGTTCCGGAACTTTACCAAAAACCTGACGCTGGAATCAATCCTGAAATTCGGGGTCGATCTCCTGCTCCTGACGACTCCTATCGGCTGGATGATCAAGCTCCTGCAATGGGCGGTCGGAGACGCGACAATAAAGAGCGCCCTGGACTTCACGCTCGGGATCCTTCAGGGCGCCGGCGCGTGGCTCTGGATGCTGGCGCAGTGGATATTTATCGGTACCGGGAAGCTGGTAAACTCAATTGTGGATTTCACAATCAGTGTAGGATCTGCCGTTATCGGGGCGCTGGCAAGTGCGGTCTCCTTTACGTTCGCCCTGCTGCAGTACATGTTTGGTTTCGGCAAATCCCCCACTCTAACATCGATCACGCTCGATCTCGTGGCAAACGCCGTCGGGTGGGTATGGGACTTCCTGAAATCATTGTGGTCCTCGGGAAAATCGGTGTACAATGTTGCGGCCGGTGCGCTCGGGCTGCCAAAGCTGGATGCGGGGGGCACGGTGGCCGAGACCGGTCTCGCGGTGGTCCATAAAGGAGAGACGTACAGCG
>JAQWDG010000246.1 GCA_028705545.1 Methanoregula sp.
ATCCTCACCGGGCCGGAGCCCGTGGCAGGCAGGTCGAGCAGGGGTATTCCCTCCGGCTCTTTGTCAAAGACTTCCTCGCATTTTACCATAATCGGGGGATTTCCCTCCAAAAAGAATGCTACCACTTTACTTCCCCGGGGAACCAGCGAATGTTTGAAAATTACTTTCCTGCCGGTTTTGGTGAAGAGAACGACAAGCTTTTTGTCCGGTTCTTCCGGATTGGGCTTTATTACCACGTACCTCTCCCCGATCTTTAGTGCATACCGCTGTTTTTCCTCCCCGGGATATTCATACCCGGAACTGGTACTGTCTGCGATTGCTTTTGTCATTACGTACGGGTGCCTCCCGCTGGTACAGAATCAAGAGCATCCGTTCTTTACGGTTGCTTAAATTCGTTCTGATTCCTGCACCGGCCGGGTATACTTTTTTGGATTAACCGGGGTCCTGCCGGGAGTCAGGAAGGGGGTTCTATCGGGACACAAAAACAAAATCAGCCGTTGGGTGATACCTGTCGTGCAAGAAGCGCAAGCCACGCCGGGATGAACAGGATCTCTTTTCCGTTACTGCTTTTACGGTCCATGAGATCTTTTGTGATGAGGATCCCCCGGGAAAGATTGTTTTCCTCCATGAAGTACCGGAGATAAAGCAATCAGTCCGGGCAGAGAAGCCGGCAAGAAGCCCGGGCAACTCCGGACAGAAGCAATGAGGATAAGAATCACAATCTGCGATCCCCGACGGTAAAGACCGTCGGGAAATTTCAAAAAAAAAACAAAAAAGTGCAGGTTACTTATGGAAACGGGTTGTCGATACAACCGAACGTTTCCTGCACTTCTTACAGGTGGATTCCCGGGTTGCCTTGAAAAACTCCCCGGGAGTCCTGTTGATAATGATGTTGTCTGCATAACATTCGGGACAGGTCCACCGGATGATATATCCGCTGGGTGTTCCCGCAACTACTGGTTTTAATGTCTGGTTTGCCATTGCTTACTCTTTGATATATGAAACTGACCGGGGATTGGTGCTGCCGACCCCGGACTTTACTCAATTCTTACTACAAAAAAGGTACCGAGGAGGTCATAAATCGCAGGTCCCGTAACCATCGGGATCGGGGGCGATCGTATGTATGCTCAAAACCGTTTGTGTATATATCTATAGGTTGTCCCGGGATATAACCTGATGGAATAAACCCCTGCGTAACGGATCGGTTTATCGGACAAAATCCCAAAAAAGAAAATCCGGTCCGCTTTTTCTAACCAGATGCAGTACGCAAGTATTTACGCAGGGGATCCAATATAGCATCAAAAATATAAAAAAGGAACATCATGGGACATCTTTCTGCAGGTCCGGGAGAACGATATAGGGGCGCCGGCCCGGCCGGCATACCGGGGATTTCCCCCATCACGAAAAGGGCCGTGGTATCATGACCCGGACCTGGCTGCAGCGGATCATGCAGCGTACCGATACGGATGTACTCTCCTATGATTTCGGGGAGAGCTGCCCGACAATACACTCCTGGTGGTTCCGGGGATGTGTCGTGGTGGCGTGCATCTGCGGCCTGTGGTTTTTCCTGACCGTCACCGCGTAGGATGGCCGGGATGGCGATGCCGGACAACGGTGTCCGGGAAAAACAGGAATCGTCCCCTCCGTTTTTGCTGTACGGATGCACGATCCGCTCTTTTAGCAGGAGAAACTGATGATCATCCGTGAGTTGTGCTCTTCCGGGGACGTGTGTGTTTTCAAGTATTTTTTGTACTTTCTTCAATGTCCTGAATCCAGCTTGCAACTGCCCGAAGCACGGTTATGGTCTTTTCGGTCTTGTAGACTTTTCCGGTCTGGGTAAAATTCCCGTCATTATTCTGCGAGATCACTTCGCTTATCACCCATACGCCAAAGAGATCCGCCTTCACGGAAAGACCTCCGGAAAAGCCCGGGCAGTTGATGAATAATTCGCCGGATTCGTAGTCGATGTCAATTTTTAATGTGCGGTCGTCTTCATTTACCATTTTTTTCAGATAGACGGACAGGTCATGTGTCGTCAGGATCGTTTCAACATCATCTGGTCGTAACATATGGTTCTCATCTCGTCAGACCGCGGTTGCAGCGGTCTTTGTATGCTCCTCTGGTAAAAATCCCGAAAATAAAAAGAGGAGATGCTCTTTTGTCAACAGTTAATGCGGGAGCCCGGCCCGTGTCAGGGAAAAATCACGCTATTTCAGGATTTCCCGGTCTGCGTCATCTTCTTTGAGGGCCTGATGGTCGAGGGCTGATTGGTATGGTTCGGGAGCTCATCGCCATGGGGATGGGTATGGGCATCATGCCGGGGAGAAAGCACCGGTTTTGCCTGCGGGTGATGGGCGGCATGGGGAGTGTTCGTGGGGTGGTGCCGTTCTCCTTCCGTGTTGCGTTCCTTGTCCTGCCCGGCAGATGACCCGAGATGCGACTGCGGGTCCCGGGGGTGTTTTTTGGGTTCGGGATGCGGTGACATAAGCAATACTCCCGCTGTCTGCTGATAAAGCAATGCATAAATACAATGATCGGTGACAACGAGACGGGCGTTTTTCCCCTGAAAATGCCGATGGGCGTCCCGAAGGGGTTTTTTTAGGAAACCGGGATTATTCCCGAAAATCCCCTGTGCTGCCAATCCACACTTTTTCCGTGCCGGGAAAACGCTGCTGCCCGGCCTACGCATGGAGGGGGTCCTGTTTTTTAGGAGACTTTGGATACGGGCCTGCCTTTGAGACCTGCCGGTCCGGGAAGGGAAGCGGCGTTCAGGAAAGGTCTGTTAAAAAAAAGTGGGCGGTTAATTATGAAAGCGGGGCGTTTTTATGGTTGAACGCGTCCTGCACTGTCTGCATGAGGAATCCCGGGATGCCTTGTAAAAATCCGCGGGAGATCTGTTGATAATTGAGTTTTCTGCATGACATGCGGGACAGGTCCACCGGATAATATATCCTGATGGCGTTCCCGCAACTACGGATTTTAATAACTGGCCAGCCATTGTATACTCTTCGATAAACTGATGTAACCGGGGGAAAATGCTGTCAGCCCGGATGTTGATAGATCATTACTACAAAAAAGGTTTTACAGAGATGGACACAGATCGCCGATTACCCGGTCGTCATGACCGGGGGCAATCGTATGTATGGTCAAAACCGTTTATGTAATTAAGAACAGGTTGTCCCAGCGTATAATAGGATGTATGCAGGAAGCA